>DASTQG010000211.1:0-8949 GCA_035761885.1 Steroidobacteraceae bacterium
CGCACCACCGCGAGCTGACCGAGCCCGAGCTCGTCGTAGAAGCGCAGAGTCGACTCGACCAGCGCCCGGGATTCCTCCGGCGTGCGCGGGCGGCCCGGACCGGTGTAACGAGCCACCTCCGGGTCGGCGTGCAGGCGCGAATAGAAGTCGAGATCCTCCAGCCGCATCCTGCGCAGCAGCAGCCGCGGGGTCTCGAGACTCGGGTCGTCGGCCGCCAGTGTCACTTCGTCGCTCCGTCACGCCACCAGCGCCGATGCGCTAAAGTTTCGCGCCTTGTACGTCCGAGGATACCCGACGATGCGCACCCCCTCTTTGTCGGCGTGGCTCGCTGCGGCGCTGGTAGTCATCGCCGCGGCGCCCGCGCACTCCGCGCCCGCCGCAGCTCAACCCGCCGGCGCGAGCTTCGCCATCCCCAACGTCGACAAGATCGAGAAGCTCACGCTCGACAACGGGCTGACCATCCTCGTCTGGCCGGACTTCGACATCCCCAACGTCGCGCTCTACAACTGGGTGCGCGTCGGCTCGCGCAACGAGGCGCCCGGCATCACGGGCCTCGCACACTTCTTCGAGCACATGATGTTCAACGGCACCTCGCGTCGCCAGCCGGGCGAGTTCGATCGCATCATGGAAGCGAACGGCGGCGCGAACAACGCCTCTACCAACGACGACGTCACGATCTACCAGGACTGGTTTCCGCGCGCGGCGCTCGAGGTCATCTTCGACCTGGAAGCCGATCGCCTGCAGAATCTCGCTTTCACGCCGGCGGTGATCGACAGCGAGCGCGGCGTCGTGTATTCCGAGCGCCGCCTGCGCGTCGAGGACGACAACAACGGCATGCTCTTCGAGCAGGTGCAGTCGACCGCCTTCGTCGCGCATCCGTACCAGTTCCCCACCATCGGCTGGCCCTCGGACATCAAGTCCTGGAGCCTTCAGGACCTGCAGACCTTCTTTCGCACCTACTACGCGCCCAACAACCAGACCATGGTGTTCGCCGGCGCGGTGGAGCCGAAGGAAATCTTCGCACTCGCACGCAAGTATCTCGCGCCGATTCCGCGCCAGGACGCGCCCGATCCGGTGCGCACGGTGGAGCCCGAGCAGATGGGCGAGCGGCGCGTGCTCATCGAGGCCGATGCGCAGACCCCGCTCCTGCACCTGGCCTATCACGGTCTCGCGGCCGCGGACGCGCGCATGCCGGCCGCGCAGCTGCTGATTTCGATCCTCACTGAAGGTGATGCATCGCGCCTGCACCGCTTGCTGGTGGAGCAGGAGAAAGTCGCGATCGCCGTGCAGGGCTACTTGCAGGAAGGATTCGATCCAGGGCTGTTCTGGATTCTCGCGACCGTCCCCACGGGCATGGATCCGTCCAGGACCGAAGGCGTGCTCAACAAGGAACTGGAGCGCGTCGCGAACGAGGGCGTGACGGATGCCGAGCTGGCGCGCGCCAAGAATCTGTTCGCCTCCGCCTTCTGGAAGCAGATCGGCACGATCGATGGCAAGGCGGAGTTGCTCGGGCGGTACCAGACCTTCGACGGCGACTATCGCAAGCTCTTCGACGCGCCTGCGACCTTCGAGAAGGTCACTCGCGAGGACGTGCGCAAGGTGGCCGCGGAGCTGCTCAAGCGCACGCGCCGCACGGTGGGGACGCTCGTGCCCAAGCCACAGCCCGCGGATGCCGCGGCGGGGGAGGGCTGAGCCATGCGCAAGCTCACTCTGACTTTCATCGCCATGGCATCGCTCGTGGCGCCGTTGCTTGCTCAGGCTCAGCAGGCAGGCGGTGCTGCGGCCGTTCGCGTACCGAAATACGAGCGCGTCGTGCTGCCCAACGGGGCGACCCTGCTTCTCATGCCCTCGCGGGAAGTGCCGCTCATTGCCTTCAACGCCCTTGTGCGCGGCGGCGCGGTCACGGATCCGCAGGGCAAGCAGGGGTTGAACGGGCTCACCGCGGGGTTGCTGGAAAAGGGCGCTGGCCCGCGCGATGTGTTCCAGTTCGCGGACGCGGTGGCCAACGTGGGTGGCAGCTTCACGATCTCGCCGGACATCGAGTCGGTGATGCTGAGCGGCGAGTTCCTGGCGCGCGACCGCGCGCTCATGGTCGAGCTGCTCGCGGACGCGCTGCAGCGGCCGCGCTTCGATCCCGGCCAGTTCGAGGACGTGCGAGCCCGCCACATCGAGTTCATCAAGGCCGCCAAGGATTCCAATCCGGGCCAGCTCGCGCCGATCTACGGGCGTGCCTGGCTGTTCGGCTCGCATCCGTATGCGACACCCGTCGGTGGCAGCGAGGCGAGTCTCGGCACGCTGACGAACGAAGACGTGCGCGCTCACTACCAGAGTCAGTTCGGCGCCGACCGCCTGATCCTCGCGGTGGCGGGCGACTTCGAGATCGCCGACATGAAGCAGCGTCTGACGCGCGCGTTCGGCGGGTGGCGCAAGGCAATCGGCACGCTGCCGTCGGTCAGCGCGGCGTCGAAGCAGTCGGGCCGGCGCGTGCTCCTCATCGACTCGCCGGGCTCGGTGCAGACGTACTTCTGGATCGGCAACGTCGGCGTGGGCAGGCGCTTCGCCGATCGTGCGCCGCTGGACCTGGTCAACACGCTGTTCGGCGGACGCTTCACGTCGATGCTCAACACGGAGCTGCGCATCAAGTCGGGCCTGAGCTACAACGCGAACGCGCGTTTCGAGCGCGAGCAGCAGCCGGGCTCCTTCTCGATCCGGTCGTTCACGCAGACCGACACCACGGTGCAGGCGATCGATCTCGCGCTCGAGACCCTCGGCCGCCTGAGCAAGGAAGGCGTCGCGCCCGATGCGCTCGCTTCCGCGCAGGCATACGTGCTGGGGCAGTACCCGCTCGCGCTCGAGACCGCGGCCAACTGGGCCGAGACGATCGCGGACCTGGAGTTCTACGGCCTGGATCGAAACTACATCGACGGCTACGCGGCTAAGGTGGGGGCGGTGGACGCCGCCGCGACGCGCAAGATCATCGACACCGTCTATCCGCGCTCCGAGGACCTGGTGTTCGTGCTCATCGGCGATGCCGCGAAGATTCGCGAGCAGGTGAAGAAATACGGTGCGGTCACCGAGATGCCGTTGCAGCAGCCGGCGTTCTCTCCGGCGGCGCCAGCGGCCAGGAATTGACCCGGTTGCGATGCCCGTGCTCGTGAATGCCTGAGCTGCCCGACGTCACGGTGTACATCGAGCGTCTGCGCGAACGCGTGCAGGGACGCACGCTCGAGTCCATCGCCATCGCGAGCCCGTTCCTCCTGCGCACTGCCGAGCCTGCGCTCTCGTCCATCTTCGGCCAGCGAGTGCGCGAGCTCCGAAGGCTGGGCAAGCGCATCGCTTTCGGTTTCGAGAACCATCATTGGCTGGTCCTGCACCTCATGATTGCGGGCCGGCTGCACTGGTTCGGGGCCGGTGAGCGTGTCTCGGGCCGCAAAGCGCTGGCACGTTTCATCTTCGACAACGGCGTGCTCACACTCACCGAAGCGGGCACGCAGCGGCGCGCGTCGTTGCATCTCGTCGCCGACGAACGCGGGCTCGCCGCGCACGAGCGCGGTGGGCTCGAGCCGCTCGAGATCTCGCCAGCCGATTTCGCAGCGCGTCTGCGGTCGGAGAATCACACGCTCAAGCGCTCGCTGACCGACCCGACGCTCTTCAGCGGCATCGGCAATGCATACTCCGACGAGATCCTGCACGCGGCGCGACTTTCACCCATCGCGCTGAGCGGGAAGCTCACGGACGAGGAGATCGCGCGGCTGTACGAAGCCACGCAGGGCGTGCTGCGGGACTGGCTGGAACGGTTGAGGAGGGAATCCGCGAGCGCGTTTCCCGAAGGCGTCACCGCGTTCCGGCCGGAGTTCGCCGTGCACGGGCGTTTCGGCCAGCCATGCCCGATCTGTGGCACGAAAGTGCAGCGTATCCGGTACGCTACCAACGAGACGAACTACTGTCCGCGCTGCCAGACCGGCGGCCGCGTACTGGCCGACCGGTCGTTGTCCCGCTTGCTCAAGGACGACTGGCCGCGCAGCATCGAAGAACTGGAAGCGAGGTAGAAGAAGAAACATGGCTGACGCACACGGCTCATCGGCGAAGGCGATCCTGTACGCGTTCCTCGCCAACCTGTTCATCGCGATCACCAAGTCCGCGGCCGCGTGGTACACGCACTCGGGCAGCATGCTGGCCGAGGCGATCCATTCGTACGCCGACTGCGCGAACCAGGTACTGCTGTTCGTCGGTCTCAAGCAGTCGCAGCGCCCGCCGGACGCCAACCATCCGATGGGCTACGGCAAGCTCAGCTACTTCTGGAGCTTCATCGTCGCGCTGCTGCTCTTCAGCATGGGCGGCCTGTTCTCGATCTACGAGGGCTGGCACAAGCTGCATGCGCCCGAGCCGCTGAACCAGGTATGGGTCGCGCTGCTGGTGCTCGGCGTCTCGATCTGCCTGGAGATCGCAAGCACGGTCGGATGCCTGCGCGAGATCGCCAAGATTCGACGCGGTCGCCCGTTCCGTCACTGGCTGCGGACCACGCGCAACGCGGAGCTGGTCGTGGTTCTGGGCGAAGACATGGCGGCGCTCCTCGGCCTGGTGATTGCGTTCGGGTTCCTGAGCCTCGCCTCGATCACCGGCGACACGCGCTTCGACGCGCTCGGCTCCATGAGCATCGGGGCGGTACTGATCACGATCTCGGTCTTCATCGCGCTGCGTGTCCGCAAGCTGCTCGTCGGCAGCTCCGCCGAGGAGGACCTGCGCAAGAGTCTGGACGATCTGATCAGCACGGATCCCGGGATCGAGGGCGTGTTCAACGCGATCACGCTGCAGTTCGGTCCCAAGGTCATGCTCGCCGTGAAACTCAAGATGAAGCCCGGCATCACGATCGAAGACGCGGTGGCCCGCATCAACGAGCTGGAGCGCCGCATCCGGCAGCAATTCCCGGAGATCGGCTGGTGCTTCATGGAGCCCGACGTGGAGGACTGACGGTACCCGGCACCTTTCAATAGCCGCGCGCCGGGTCGACGACCGAGAGCATCTTCTCGCCCGCGACGTAGCGGCGCAGGTTCTCGCGCACGAGCAGCCAGCGATCCTCGCGGTCGCCGCCCGTGTCGGCGGCAGTGTGCGGCGTGATGATCACGTTGCGCATCTGCCAGAGAGGATGACCCGCGGGTAGCGGCTCGGGGTCGGTGACGTCGAGCGCGGCACCGGCAATGCGCCCGTTCTTCAGTGCGTCGACGAGGTCCGCGGTAACCACCGTGCCGCCGCGCCCCACGTTGATGTAGTACGCGCTGGGCTTCATCGCGGAGAACGCGCGCGCATCGAACAGACCGCGCGTGTCCGGCGTGAGCGGCAGCGTGTTCACCACGATATCGGCTTCCTTGAGCATCGCGAGCGTTTCATGCGGCGTTCCGACGCGGCTCACGAAGGGCGGCTTTTCCTGCTTCGACGCGCGCGTCGCGATCACGTTCATGCCGAAGGCGTGCGCACGTCGCGCAACTTCCATGCCGATGCCGCCCAATCCGGCCACGAACAGCGTCTTGCCCTGCAGTGCGAAGGCGTGATCTCCATCCTGCGTGCCCGGCTGCCACTTGCCCTCGTTCTGCGAGCGTCCATGTCGCGGCAGTTCCCGCGCGAAAGCGAGAGCCAGCGCCATGACGTGCTCGGACATGACAGGGCCCGCGATCTTCTGCATGTTGGTGAGCAGAATGTCGCGCTCACGCAGCGCCGGCACCGCGACGCAGCTTTCGACGCCGGCGCCAAAGGCCTGGATCCAGCGGACCCTGGTGCCCGCGGCGAGAAGGTCGGCATTGCAGAAGCCGAGCACCGCGTCCGCATCCCCGACGAGCTCGACTGCTTGCGCGGCACTCGATGCGCCCACCAGCTCCACGCCCGGCGCCACCGCCTGCAGTCTTTGCAGGATCTCGGGCGTGCCATCGCGCACCACGATGCGGCGCGGCTTGCTCCAGCCGGCGCGCTCGCGCACCGGTTGCGGGGCTTCGACCAGGCCCAGGTTCTCGATCAGCTGCGCCGTGCTCTGTTCGTCCGAGGCGATGCTTGCGCCCGACGAGCCCAATGCGCACACGATCAGAGTACAGGCGAGAATCCGCGCAGTGATGCAGCTCATGTCATCCACCTTGGAGCGCTCTCGCGCTCAGCGATCTTTCAGCCGGTAAACGAACTTCAGTCCCGACCACGTGTCGTCCACGGCGCAGATCTTCACGTCGACCAGCCCGGTCGCGAGGCCGACGTCGCGCACCTGGGTTTCGGAGACGTCGGTCTGCTTTCCTGAAGACTTCTTCGGCCAGGACACCCACAACAGGCCATCCGTGTTCAGTGCATCGCGCGCCGCGACGAACAGTTTCTCCAGGGCGATGCGCTGCGTGACGAACACGTGAGCATAGTCGAGCGGCGGGACCAGCGATGCAACTCGCCCGAGTCCGGGTGGCCAGCGCCCGAGCAGCTTCAGGAAGCCGCGCGGCGCGTTGACGATCGCGGCGCGACCCGACTCCGGCAAGCCGAGCTTGCGCAGCAGAGGCGTGCCCGAGTAACCGGCCATCGCTCTAGCGCGCCTTGGGCCGGCTCTGACCGAAGTCCGTTGCGCCGGAGGCGAGAAACTCCCTTTCCGCGACGGTGGAGTCCCGGCCCAGCGCGGCGTTGCGGTGTGGAAAGCGCCCGAAGCGCACGATGATGTCGTGATGCTGGCGAGCGTAATTCACGCTCGACTCGAACACGGCGCGCAGCTCGGGCGGCGCGTCCGCCGCGAGGCGGCGGAATTCCTCGACGCCGCGCGTCTGCGCGGCCGCGTCCTCGGCGTGTTGCAGCGGCATGTAGAAGAACATGCGCTGCACACCGGTGAGCATCCGGTCGGCACCGCTCTTCAGCCCCTCCTGCACCAGCGCGAGTGCGCGCGCATCGCCCGCGAAGGCGCGCGCGGAGCCGCGATACATGTTGCGCGGAAACTGGTCGAGCAGGATCACGAGCGCGAGGCGCGCCTGCGCCGGCTGCTTCCAGCTCTCGAGCTCACCGCGCAGCGCCGCCTCGACGTCGGCGCCGAACCCGTGGCGAATCTCCTCGTCGAACGCTTCGACCTGCGCCGCGTCGTTGCCGAACCAGACGCGCACGCGCCCCTGCAACGCATCGACGTCGTTGCTGTCCCCGCCGAACCAGAAATCCAGCACTTGCTGCGCGCGCGCGTCCATCGCTCACTGGCCTCCTGGCTTGCGTGCGGTGATCACGGGCACCTGCCAGACCGCGTAGCGCGCGGGATCCAGGATGCTCGCCGCGACCTGGTCGAACAGCGCGCGCGCTTCGCTCGGCATCAGACGCGTCTTCTCGCTGAAGGCCTGCGCATAGCCGTCGCGCCAGGCGATGATGATCGAGGCGAAGGTCTCGCGCGGCACGCGCAGCGTGTCGACGACCACGTAATCCACGCGCAGCTCTTCGAGCCCGAGCGCCTGCATCATCGGCGCCGTGCGGCGTCCGACGCGCGCGTCGCTCCCGGTGGTATGTGCGAAGGTGATAGCGCCGTCGTGCCAGAGCCGGTCCGGATCGAGCGGGCCCGGCGTCATGTGCAGCATGCCGTAATCCTCGCTCAGGACGTGCAACCAGCCACCCGGCCGCGCTATGCGATACAGCTCCGCCAGCACTTTCTCGGGTTCCGGTACGGCTTGAGTCAGGTGGCGGCAGACCACCAGGTCGAAGCTGGCCGCGGGGAGTTTCAGCTCGAACGCATCGCCCGTCTCGAACCGCACACGCGAGCCGAGCGCGGCGTACTGGCGGCGCGCATACTCGACGGAGGGCTCGAGAATGTCGACGCCGACGAGCTCCGCGCGCGGGTACATCTCTGCGAGCCGGGCGGTGATCTCCCCCGTCCCGCATCCGATGTCCGCGACCCGGATCGCGCCCTGCAGGCCATAGCGTTCGAACAGCGCGCGTTCCTGCGGCCAGATGGCGTTCGCCTGCGCGGCCAGGTTGCGGACCATCGACTCGTCGGCCATCTGCGCGGCCTGCGGATTGCGGTGCTGTGTCATTCCCGATTAGTGTAACGGACCTGCCACGAGTTCGCGTCCCGAGGGAGAAACGATGCGCACCAGCGCGCGACCGTTCATGAGGCACGCGCCCTGGGCCGCAAGCTTCGCCATCCTGCTCGCGGCCTGCTCGCGCACGACGCCCGAGCAAGAAGTCCGCGCGGTCATTGCGGCGGCCGAGAGCGCGGCGGAAGAGCGCGACCTATCCGGTGTCATGGACCTCGTCTCCGACCGCTACTCGGACGCGGCGGGCAACGACAAGGCGGCCATCCGCGCGCTCATGCAAGGCTTCTTCATCGTCAACCAGTCCGTGCACCTGCTCATGCGCGTGGAGGAGCTCGAGTTTCCCTCCGAAGACCTCGCGACTGCGCGACTCACGGTCGGCATGCTCGGGCGCCAGTCCGCCGAGGACTGGACCTTCGCCGCCGACGTGTACGAATTCGACGTGCGGCTCATCCGCGAGTCGGACGAGTGGCGCCTGCAGAGTGCCACCTGGCGCCGGCCGCGCTGAGGAGAAACCGCGCCGCCGCGCTGCAAGGTTGCGACGCTCCGCAGCGCTCGCGCATCCCGGTCAAACTGAACCTGCGCTGAAGCACTTGCATCTCGTGCACGCGGCGCAACGTTCGACGTCAACAGCTGTCAGGAAAGCCATGCGCACCACATCTACCGGTTCCAGCCGGACCCGCAAGATAGTCATCGCCGGCGGCCTCGGCCTGGTGGCCGTTCTCGCCGTGCTGCTCGCGCAGCGTTTCAATGCTGAGCCGGAGGTTGCGCTCGAGTGGTCGCCGGTGGAGCGCGGCGACCTGGTGGAGACCGTGTCGGCGACGGGTGCGCTCGAAGCGCTGCAGACGGTCAACGTCGGCACGCAGGTCTCTGGGACCGTCGCCCGCGTGTACGTCGATTTCAACTCGCGCGTGAAGCAGGGCGATCTCCT
>DASTQG010000212.1:0-10920 GCA_035761885.1 Steroidobacteraceae bacterium
TCCAGCAGCGCGGCGGCAAGCTCATCGTGCACCAGGGCTGGGCCGATCCGTCGACGGCCGCGAACTCCACGCTCGACTACTACGAGGCCATGACGCGCGTGGCCGGATCCAGGGAGCGCGCCGACGAGTTCTCGCGCCTGTACCTGCTGCCCGGCGTGGGGCATTGCGGCGGCGGCGCCGGCGCGGACGTCGTCGATTTCCTGAGCGCACTCGAGCGCTGGGTGGAGCACAACGAGGCGCCGGACCTGCTCGTGGGTCATCACATTCGCGGCGAAGTGGATCCCGGCGCGCCGCGCTTTCCGATCGATCCGGCCTCGGTCGAGTTCACGCGCCCGCACTACCCGTATCCGGCGTTCGCGCGCTACGCCGGCAAGGGCAATGCAAAGGACTTCAAGAGCTGGGTGAAGGCCACGCCACCCGCGCCCCGCAAGTAGAAGGATCGGCACCGTCACAAACTCACGACCACCTTGCCGCTGTTGCGGCCGGCGAGCAGGTGCTCGACCGCGTCCGCCACCGAATCGAGTCCGCGGAACTGCGCCGGGTCCACCAGCACCTCGAGCTTGCCCTGGTAGTACAGGTCGAGGATGCGCCGTGCCGCATCGTCGAAGAATTCCGGAAAGGCCGGATTCTGAAAGGCGCGCACCGATGCGGATTTCCAGTAGAGCTTGCGATACAGCCGCGACTGCTGCACCGGCTCGTCGGGCTTGTCGAAGTCGCTGGTGTGGCCGCTGATGATCAGGCGCCCGCGCATCGCGAGATGATCGAGGAACGCATCGAAGATCTCTCCGCCGACCGTGTCGTACGCGACGTTCACCCCTTTGGGGTACTCGCGCGCCAGCACCTCGCGCAGGTTCTCCTTGCGATAGTTGATCACCCGGTCGCACCCGATCCGCTCCAGTACGCCGCGCTTGGCGTCCGAGCCGGTGAGCCCGATCACGTGGTTGCCGGCGAGCCGGGCGAGCTGCACGACGATGTGTCCGAGCCCACCTGCCGCGGCTGACACGATCACGGTTTCCCCGCTCTTCAGCTCCGCGATCTGCTCGAGCGCGACCAGCGCCGAGACGCCGGTCGGAATGAGCGTGACGATCTCCGGGGACACCTCGCGCACGTGCAGCACGCGCTTCACGTCGGCGACCTGGTATTCACGGTAGCCCGCGCCGAGCTTGGTCGTGACCACCGCATCGCCCAGCCGAAAGTCCTGCACGCCCGGACCGATCGCCACGACCTCGCCGGTCGCCTCGATGCCCATGTCGTACGGCGGCACCACGTTCACGTACTGGACGGCGTTGCGGCACAGGTTCTGGTCGAAAACGGCGTTGCAGCCCGCGAAACGGTTGCGGATCGCGACCTGCCCCGGGCCGGGATCGGTCCAGGGAGTGTCCACGACGCGGGTGGAGCTGCGGAATTGGCCGGTGAGCTGCTCGAGGACGAGCTTGCGATAACGGGTTGGGTGCATGATTGTGACGGTAAGTTACACGGAGACGTCCATGCCAACCATCCTGCTCACCGGCGCCAACCGCGGCTTGGGACTGGAGTTCGTGCGCCAGTACGACGCGGACGGCTGGCGCATTCACGCCTGCGCGCGCGACCCCGAGAGCGCCGCCGACCTGAAGGCGCTCGCGGAGAAGGCGGCGGGGCGGATCACCCTGCACGAAGTGGATATCGCGGACTTCGCCGCGATCGATGCTGTGGCGAACCGTCTGCGCGGCACGCCGATCGACGTGCTGCTGAACTGCGCCGGCTGGATGGGCTCACGCAGCTTCGCGCGCGAAGGCGTGTCGGTGCAGCAGTTCGGCGGCTCCGATTTCAAGGAATGGGAGAGCGTGTTTCGCGTCAACACGTTCGCGCCGATGAAGATGGCCGAGGCGTTCGTCGACCACGTCCTCGCGGGCGAGCAGAAGAAGATCGTTTCGCTCACCTCCATCATGGCCTCGATCGCCAAGAACACGATCGGCGGCTTTTACCAGTACCGAGCCAGCAAGGCGGCGCTGAACGCGATCATGCGCTCGATGGCGATCGACCTGGGCAAGCGCGGGATCGTTGCGATCCCGATCCATCCGGGCTGGGTCCGCACCGACATGGGCGGACCCAAGGCCGACATCGACGCACATACCAGCGTCACGGGAATGCGCAAGGTGATCGCGGGTCTTACCGCGGAACAGGCTGGCCGCTACTGGACTTACGAGGGGAAGGAACTGCCCTGGTGAGGCGGGCGACGGTGCCGACCCAAAGTCGCGTCGCTCGCTGGTTCAGTTCGCGGCCGCGGTGCGACGGAACGCCACCGGCAGGCGCAGCGTGTTGTTGCCACGGCGCAGCTCGAGGATCATGACGTCGCCCCAGGCGAAATCCGCCAGCGCGCGCGGCAGCGAGACTGAGGACTGGAGCGGCGCGCCGTTTGCGCTCACGAGGATGTCACCCACCTGGACGCCGGCCCGTTCGGCGCTCGATCCCTTCTCCACCTGGATCACGCGCGTGGGATCGCTGCCCAGGTTGCCCGCCAGCGAAACGCCGAGCACCGGATAGACCGGTCCGCCCTCCGCGGGCACGCCCCACACGTAGTCCGCATACGAAGACTGAACCTCGGCGCGCGCATCTTTCGCGCGCACGTGCACCGCAACCAGCGATCGCACCGGCCCCTTGAAGTGCGATGCGAGCTGTCGCTCGGCGCCGAGTCCGTAGGCCATGTGCCCCGTACCCAGCAGCACGACGACCACCGCCCGCTCGCGCCCGCTCTTCTCGAGCGCCTGCGCGGCATTCCAACCCAGTGCCGCGTCCCACATGGCCTGGGCGCGATACAGACCTTCGCGTTGCGCGCCGGCCAGCGCGCCGTGCAGCGGATCGTCGCTCGCGAACGAGGCGTCGAACAAGCGTCGAAACTCTTCGTGCGTCGCATCGATCGCCGGCGGCAGGTGCGCGCGCGTCGTCGCATCGAGCGCCTCGAAACCCTGCGAGCGCGCCACGCGTACTGCCTCGCGCGGCACGTTCAGCGCCACGAGCGGCAACTTGCGCTCGCGCGCGTACTGGAAGATCTCGCGGTAGTAACCCCAGTGATGCGACCAGTGCTCGTACCACGCATCCGCGAACTGCGCTTCGGCGATCTCGCCGCGCCACCAGCGCTCGAGCAGCGCCTGTTGCGTGTAGGGAAGCATCTCGACGCCCAGGATCGGCTCGCGCCCGGAATCCACCAGCGCGCGCAGCACGTGCAGCTGCACGCGATGATGCTCGACGGAAGTGTGTTCCTCGCCCAGGAACAGGATGCGCGTGTCAGCGAGACGCCGGGCGAGCTCTGCGGGCGAGAGAACCTCGCCAGTGCGCGTGTCCGTGATGGCATCGAGCTGCACGCGAGTCGTGCGATCGCGGCGCGCAGGATCGCCGAGTGGCAGATGCAACGTGTCAGCCGCGCTGCCGGCCGCGAGGGCGAGACCGGCCAGGAGCGCCGCGAGGCGCATCAGAAGTTCACACGCAGCGTCATGCCGAGCTGTCGCAGGCGCGGGTGGCTGACGGTGTAGCGGAACGGGAACACCGAACCCACCAGGGCCGGCGAGGTGCTCACCGAGTTGTCGAAGCGCACGTCGCGGAACGCTCCGGTCGGGCCGTCGTCCTCGAACAGGTTGAGCGCCCACAACTCCAGCTGGTAGCGCTCGCCCTGGAACCCGAAGCGCGCGTTGAAGCCGGTGTGCGAAGGAATGATGGTCTGGTTGGTGGAATCCGCATATTGCTGGTCCTGGTGCGTGAGATCGCCGCGCATGAACCAGTCCACGCGATCGTTGAGCGCGGCCGCGTACGTGAGGCTGAGCGCGCCCTTCCATTTCGACTGGCGCAACACCTTCCGGCCGGACACATCGCCGTCGGGCGCGAAGCTCGGAAACTCGCGGAAGGTTTCCGCGACCGCATCGTCGTACTCCGCATCCGCCCACGAGCCGTTGATCTCCGCCACCCACCCCTCGCTCAGCTGCGCGACCACGGCCAGCTCGATGCCGTAGATGGTGGCATCGCCTGCGTTCACGTCGAGAGAGAAGGGAATGTTGACCACCTGCCCCTCGACCTCGGTGATGACCTGCGGGATGACGATGTCGGTCCAGTCGATGTAGAAGACTGCGAGGTCGCTCTGCAGGCGCCCGCTCCGGGAGCGGTCCTTCCAGCCCAGCTCGAACGTCGTGTTCTTCTCCGGATCGACGTTGAAGACGAGCAGTTCCGGGGGCGCGCCGCCCGCGCCGTCGAAATCCACCGAGGCGGTGTCGAAGGCACCGCTCTTCTCGCCGGTCGCCACCGAGCCGTAGACCGTCGTGTCCTCGTCCGGCTTGTAGTTGAGGTTCGCGCGCCAGGTGAGGAAGCTCCAGGTGTTGTTCTGCTCCGGCGAGTCGCCGAGCAGGTCGGTCACGGTCTTCTCCTCCTCGGTATAGCGCGCCTCGAGCCTGCCTTCCCAGCGTTGGCCGAAATCCGCCTCCAGGTAACCGAAGCCGGCGAGCGCCTCGGTCTCGTCGCGCACGATCGGAGAGAGGATCGCATCGCCCGTCGGGCTCGAGAACCAGGGAAGGTAGATGGGGTTCGCGAACCCGAGCGACACCACGGTGGTCGGGCCCGTCTGCACGCACGGGCAGAACGCGAAGAAGTCCGCCGGCAGCGGCTGGGTCGAGACGACGCCGTCGCCCGCCGCCTCGTTCTCGGTGGAGTAGTAGTAGCCGCCGAGCGAGAAGCGCAGGGAACTCTCGAGCGCAGAGGTGAAGCGCAATTCCTGGCTGAATTCCTGTGTCTCGTCGCCGGGCCCGATCTGCAGGAGCCCGGTCTGCAGCGTGCGCAACAGGCCAGGCGCCATCGGCGCGAACGGCGTCGCCTGGTAGGTGAAGGTCGCCGGCCCGGAACGCGAGGCATCCTCGGTGAAGCTCTGCTGCAGGCTCGAGTAGCCGGTGACGGAAGCGATCGCGCTGCCGCCGGCCAGGTTCCAGGTGAGGTTGAGGTGGCTGCGCACCAGGTCGCGATCCTCGCCCTCCGCCTGGGGGATCGTCGACAGGTCGCCCGCCTCGGGCAGCTCGCCGCAGAAGTTGGCGAAGCCCGAGGCCATCGGGTTCACCAGCGAACGATTCTCGCAGTTGGTCGCGACCGACGTGAGCGCCGGTGTGCCGATCTGGTCGTCGGATGCGTACAAGCCGAGCAGCGCCTCGAAGCTGTCGGAGGGCGTGAACAGCAGGCTCGCGTTGACCGTCTTGTACTCGTAGCCGCCCAGCCGATCGCCGCCGCCATGATTGGTGTACGAGCCTTCCCAGTTGTCGTACATGAGCGCGACGCGACCCTGGAGCCGGTCACCCGCGATCGGCCCGCTGAGGGTGATCTTGCCGAACTGCTTGTCGTCGGTGCCGAATTGCGCTTCCGCGCGCCCCGTGAAGGTGTCGGTCGGCCGCGCCGTCGTGTAGATGATCGCGCCGCTGAACGTGCTGCGGCCGTACAGCGCAGAGACCGGGCCCTTCACCACTTCGATGCCGGAGAGATCGAGCTGCGCGAAGTTCAGACCCTCGCGGCCGGACACGAACACGCCGTCGACGAAGATGCCGGCGTTGTTCTCCTGGAAGATCGCGGTGGGAGCCATGTTGCGGATCACCGGCACCGGCAGGAACTCACCGATCACGTTGGAGAACGTGAGGCTGGGCGTCAGCGCCGCCACGTCGTCGAGATTGCGAATCCCGGCGCGTTCGATTTCCTGCGTGTCGAACTTGGTGATCGCGAGCGGAACGTCGATCAGCCGCTCCTGCACCTTGCGCGCGACGGTGGTCACCTCCTCGAGCACTGCATCGCCCGGCGCATCCTGTGCGGCGGCGCCTGCGCCCGCCAGCACCGCGAGGACTGCGGGCCCGGCGATGCGGGCGATGCGCATGTACACGGTGACGCTCCCCATTCTTCTTGCGGACATTCTGTGCGCGCCCGCGCGAGTTGCCAAGAGCGTTGCATGCGCGGAGCATAGGGACGAAAGCGCGGAGACACGCCGGCATGGATCAGCACGAACGCGGCGACGCGCGTGGCGCGTTGCGCTCTACGAAACGCACTGTCGTCGCGCTTGCGACCGGTTCCCTTGCACTGTTCGGGTGCGCCGCTTCCAGTCACCGGGCAGCGGTCGAGGCCGTCGCTGTTCCCGCGAGTGCGCAGGTCAGCACGCAGGCCGGTGAGTTGCCGTCGTGGCTCATTCCCAACCTCCCGGTGGCGGCGGAGGCCTACTACGCTCCCGACAGCCGGCATCTCGTTGCACAGGCGCAAAGTGACAAGGCCGTGAAGAGCGCGCGCGGCATGGCGGGCTTTCTCACCATGACGTTCACCGACGCGGGCGAAGAGCTCACGCTCATCAACGACACGGGCTGGGATGCGTGCTCGTACTACTTTCCCGACGGCGAGCGCCTGGTGTGGGCGTCGGTGAAGGACCATCCGGAGCTGCCGCTGGGCAGCTGGTCGGACTGGCGCAACTATCCGCGCGGCGCCGAGCTGTACACCTCGGACCTGCGGGGCGGCGACGTGCGCCGGCTCACCAACAACCAGCACTACGAGGCCGAGGTGACAGTCTCGCCCGACGGACGGTGGATCGTGTTCGGCCGCATGATCGACGGACGCATGGATCTGTGGCGCATGCGATCGGACGGGAGCGGTGAGGTGCGCATCACGAACACGCAGGAGTGGGAGGAGGGCGCGCCGTACTACCTGCCGGACAACGAAACCATCCTGTTCCGCGCCTGGCGCGGCGCGGACTACGGCCAGAAGCCGACGCCCATGACGATCTTCACGATCCGCCACGACGGCACGGATCTGCGCGCCCGCACCTTCACCGACGACATGAACTGGGCGCCGTATCCCGCACCGGACGGACGGCACTTCGTGTTCGTGCGCGCCGAAACGCCGGCGAACTGGGAGATCTACCTGGGCGACCTGCAGGGCGGCGCGCCGCGGCGGCTCACGTTCGACGAGGGCTTCGACGGCTTCCCGTCACTCTCCCCCGACGGTCGCAAGATGGTCTGGACGTCCTCACGCAGCACCGGCAAGGGCTTCATGGGCCTGAAGCTGCACGTGATGGATGTCACGTCGCTGCGGCTGGGGAAGTAGGAGATAGACCACAGAGATCACAGAGGAAGACAAGGCAAGGGTCAAGAGAGCCCACTCTTGTTTTCACATTTTGTCCTCGTGCTCATCTCTTCGCGTGCCAGGCGGCGAGCACTTCGCGCTCGCGCTCGGGCGAGATTCCGGCTTTGAGCTTCGCCCGCTGCTCGGGCGGGCGCGCGAGGTGCCAGGCAAGCGTATCGCGCACCGTGTCGTCCAGTGAGCGGATCGATAATCCCGCTGCCTTGGCGCGGTCCATGCTGGTGTCCGCGAAGGCCGCTTCATCGCCCACCGCGTGCATCCACACGGGCATGTCGCTCCAGCCCTCGACCTTGTGCTCCGCCAGGAACGCCGCCGGCACCCACGTCGCTTTCGCGTCGTTCTTCGCCGCCTTCACGCAGGCATCGAGCAGCATGCCCATCGTGAACTGCTGCGGATGAGAGACGAGGTTGAACACTCCGAGCGTCTTGTGCTCGATGCAGCGCAGGGCGAAGTCGGACAGGTCGCGCACGTCGATGATCTGAATGCGATCGGCGGGCGAGTTGGGTGCGAGCACTTCGCCACCACGCGCCACGCGCGCGGGCCAGTAGGTGAAGCGATCGGTATTGTCGTCCGGCCCGACGATGAGCCCGGGTCGCAGCACCGTGACGCGGCCGGGCATGGCTTTTTCGGCGGCCTGCTCGCACAACGCCTTCATCGGCCCGTAGGTCTCGCCGTCGACTTTCTCCACGGTTTCGTCCTGGAGCTTGCCGACCGGGGAGGTCTCGTCGTTCGGCTTGGCGAAGCTCGGATAGACGGAAATGCTGGATACGAAGAGGTAGTGCGCGACGTGCGGTGCCAGCATCTCCGCCGACAGGCGCACGTGCCGCGGCACGTAGCCCGAGGTGTCGAGCACCGCGTCCCACTTGCGATCCTTGAGCGCGTCGAGCTGGCCGTTGCGATCGCCGGTCAGCACCTCGACGTCCTTCACGCGCCCGACGTTGGTGCGCCCGCGGTTGAAGATCGTGACCGAGTGACCGTGGGCGCGTGCCCTCTCGATGAAATGCGGACCGACGAAGCGTGTGCCGCCGAGCACGAGCAGGCTCATCTTGCGCGTGGGCTCGGCTGCGCGCGCGGGCGACAAGGGTCCCGCGAATGCGGCGGCGCCCGCGGCGGCTCCGAGCGAGGTCAATAGTTCGCGTCGATTCATGCTCGCATCCCGCTCAATGTCCGATGTACTTCTCGAGCCAGTCCTTCGTCTGCTGGTACCAGAACAACGAGTTCTGCGGCTTGAGGACCCAGTGATTCTCGTCCGGAAAATACACGAGTTTGCTCGGTACGCCGCGCGTCTGCAGCGTGTTGAACAGCTCGAAGCCGTGATTCACCGGCACGCGCATGTCGAGCTGGCCGTGGATCACGAGCGTCGGGGTCTTGAAGTTACCGGCCGAGGTGTGCGGTGAAAAGCGGGCGAAGTCGGCGGGCTTGTCCCAGAAGTTGAAGAAGCGGCGTTTGCCGGCCGCGTAGTCCGCACCGTACTGCGTGAACGAGTTGTACACGGCCGCGTGCGCGATCAGCGCCTTGAACGGATGCTGGCGCCCGAGGATCGTGCTGGCGAGAAAGCCGCCATAGCTGCCGCCGCCCGCGGCCATGCGGTTCGCATCGACGTACGGCTTCGACATCAGGTACTCGGCGGCCTTGATCGTGTCCTCGTAGGGCAGGGAGATCTGGTCCGGGTTGATCGCATCGGTGAACTTCTGGCCGAAGCCGCTCGAGCCATGGAAATTGTGCCACGTGGTGATGTAGCCCCATCCCGCGAACACCTGCGCGTTCCAGCGCCATTGCGTGCCATCGGTGACGCCGTTGTGGGGCCCGCCGTGCAGGAGCATGTACACCGGATATTTCTTCGACGGATCGAAATCGGGCGGATAGACGATCCACATCTGGATGTCCGCGCCCGCCGCGCCCTTGTAGGTCACGCTCTCCACCCGCCCGAACTTCACCTGGGCCAGCTTCGTGTCGTTGAAGTCGGAGATCTTGCTGGCCGCGCCCGAGCGCAGGTTCACGTTGACGAGCGTGGGCGGCTCCGAGAACGTCTGGCGGATCGCGACCAGCGTCGAACCGGCGAGAGACAGGCCGGAGAAGCTCGCGCTCTTCGTGAGCGCGCGCGGCATGCCGCCGCCCGTGTCGAAGCGATAGATCACGCGCGTGCCGGCATCGTCGATCGATCCGAGCAGCGAGCGCGAGTCGGCGCTCCACACCAGCCCCGCGACCGAGCGATCCCAGTCCTCGGTCATCACACGCTGCGTTCCGGCACGGCGGTCGAGCAGCACGAGCCGCGACTTGTCGCCGTAGAAGCCCTTGATCTTCTGGCGCTCGAACGCCAGGTGCCGGCCGTCGCGGCTGTAGAGCGGACTGCCGTCGTCGGCGGTGTTGTCCGTCGTGATGTTGCGCGCAGCGCCGCCCGCCGCGGGCACGAGGAAGACGTCGTAGTTCGAGTCGATTCCCGTGCGGTCGATGTCGGAGGCGAACGCGATTTCCGTGCCGTCGGGCGAGATGTCGTAGGAGTTGACGTCCGGTTCCTCGACCGACAGCGCGTGGCCCGTCGGCAGCGTGATCGGATCCGGCTCGCCAGCGCCCGACAGGGCGATGCTGTACAGGTGCGCCTTGCGGTCGTCGATGAAGTGATCCCAGTAGCTGAAGGGCGCCTTGTCCCACACCTTGGCGCTCATCTTCGACTCGGCGCGCTCCTTCATGCGGTCTTCCATCTGCTTCCAGGACTGCAGTTCCGGCCAGACGTAGCTCACGAAGGCGATGCGCTGCGAATCCGGAAACCACTTCGGCGAGGCCGCGCCGGTCGGCACCTGCGTGACCCGGCGCGCTTCGCCGCCATCCGGCGCGATCACGTAGATCTGGCTCTCCTTGTCCTCACCGCGCTTGGAGACGAACGCGATCCACTTGCCGTCGGGGCTGAAGCGCGGCGCGGAGTCGCTGGCGAGGTCGCTCGTGAGCTGGCGCGCGGCACCGCCGGCGGTGGGCACGAGCCAGAGGTCCGTCAGGCCCTTGTTCTGCTCGACGTCGTAGTGCGTGACCGTGACCACGGCGAGCTTGCCGTCGGGGGAGATCGAAGGGTCGCCGAGCCTCTTCAGCTGCCACATGGTTTCCGCGGTGAGCGGCGCCTGCTGGGCGTGAACCGGGGACACTGCGGCGAGGGCGGCCACGCAGCATGAGACGAGCACGGCGGACATTCGCATCGACGACTCCAGTTCGGATTGGGTAACGTCCTTCTTTTCGCTCTTCTAGCGGCAAGGCCGGGACGAATGGTCGGCGATTCTGCCGACCCGGCGCTTCCTGTGCAATGAAAGGGGTTCAAGCGCTCGCGCGTGCGCACGAACCGCTGGAGAATGGCGTCCGGGAACAGGGTCTGCCGCAGGAGTGAGCCCGATGGATACGCTGAACGAGCTGCGGGATGCGCAGCGAGCCTTCGCCGCCGAGCGCGACTGGGATCGGTTCCACACGCCGAAGAATCTCGCCATGGCGCTGGCCGCCGAGGCAGGCGAGCTGCTCGAGCCCTTCCAGTGGCTCACACCCGAGCAGAGCGCGAATCCCGACGGGCAAGCGCGCCAGGCGATCCGTGAAGAGCTCGCGGACGTACTCCTTTATCTCGTGCGCCTCGCCGACCGGCTCGACATCGACCTGGCGGCGGCCGCGCGGGACAAGCTCGCGCGCAATGCGGAGAAGTATCCGGCCGGCAGGGTGCGCGGCAAGGCGGACAAGTGCGACGCGTATTGATTGCCGTGGTGGCGGGCGATCGAGGGTCCCTGCCTGCTTTCAGGAACGCGAAAACCGCCATCCGTGGCCGCTCGTTCC
>DASTQG010000213.1:0-2177 GCA_035761885.1 Steroidobacteraceae bacterium
GCGCATCAAGGATCTGCGCACCGGCGTGGAGATCGGCGCCACCGACAAGGTGCTCGACGGGGACCTCGATCCGTTCATGGAAGCCAGCTTGAAACAGGGACTCTAGGCAAAGAGGCGCGGGCAGTGCCTTTTCGTGGAGGGCGTCCGCTCTCCCCCGACCCCTTTCAAGGACGCCGTGAATCCATCCCTGGAGGCTCCGGCGCGGACATCCATGTCCGCGACGGCCTTGAAAGGGGTCGGGAGAGATCGAACGCCGAGACGAAGAGGACGACGGTGCCTTTTTGCTCGTAGAACTGGTTCAATTGGCTTCCCCTACCGTGAGTTTTGCATGAGCGACGCCGCTGACAGGAGCGATGAGAACAAGTTGATTGCCGAGCGGCGCGCGAAGCTCGCGAAGCATCGCGAGGAGGGCGCCGCGTATCCGAACGACTACCGGCGCGATGCGCTGGCGGGCGACCTGCTCGCCAATTTCGGCGAGCGCACGCCGGAGTGGTTCGAGCAGAACCCCACGGCCGTGAAGGTCGGCGGGCGCATGATGTTCAAGCGCGTGATGGGCAAGGCGAGTTTCGCCAAGCTGCAGGATCGCACCGGCCAGATCCAGGTCTTCCTGCAGCAGGACCTGCTCGGCGCGGCGTACGAGGCGTTCAAGGGCATGGACGTCGGCGACATCCTCGGCGCGGAAGGAACGCTGTTCAAGACCAAGACCGGCGAGCTCAGCGTCAAGGTCGCCAAGCTTCACCTGCTGGTGAAGTCGCTGCGGCCGTTGCCCGACAAGTGGCACGGCATATCCGACACCGAGCTGCGCTATCGCCAGCGCTACGTCGACCTGATCATGAGCGAGCAGAGCCGCGAGGTGTTCCGCACGCGCACGCGCGTGGTGAGCTATCTGCGCGCCTTCCTCGACGCGCTCGATTTCCTCGAGGTCGAGACGCCGATGCTGCAGATCATTCCGGGCGGCGCGGCGGCGCGTCCGTTCGTGACGCATCACAACGCGCTCGACCTGGACATGTTCCTGCGCATCGCGCCGGAGCTGTACCTGAAGCGCCTGATCGTCGGCGGCTTCGAGCGCGTGTACGAGATCAACCGCAATTTCCGCAACGAGGGGCTGTCGACGCAGCACAACCCCGAGTTCACCATGCTCGAGCTGTACTGGGCCTACGGTGACTACCGCGACCTGATGGACTGGGTCGAGAAGGCGTTTCGCGGCCTCGCGGATACGATCCGCGGCTCGCGCACCCTGCAGTACCAGGGACGCAGCTTCGATCTCGGCCAGCCGTTCCGGCGCGTGACGGTGGAGCAGGCGATCCTCGCCGCCAACGCGGATCTGGATCCGCTCTCGATCCGCGACGTGTCCTACCTGCATCGCACCTGCGACAAGCTCGGCATCGCGTACAAGCCGAGCGAAGGCGCGGGGAAGCTGCAGATCGAGATCTTCGAGAAAACCGCCGAGCACGCGCTGGTCGACCCGACGTTCGTGTACGCGTATCCGACCGAGGTGTCGCCGCTGTCGCGCGCCAACGATGCCGATCCTTTCGTGACCGACCGCTTCGAGTTCTTCGTCGGCGGGCGCGAGCTCGCCAACGGCTTCTCCGAGCTGAACGATCCGGAGGAGCAGGCGGCGCGGTTTCGCGCGCAGGCGGCGCGCAAGGCGGAGGGCGACGAGGAGGCGATGTTCTACGACGCCGACTACGTGCGCGCGCTCGAGTACGGCATGCCGCCCACCGCGGGGCTGGGCGTGGGCATCGATCGCCTGGTGATGTTCTTCACCGACTCGCCCTCGATCCGCGACGTGCTGCTGTTCCCGCACCTGCGGCCCGAGGCCTGAAAAGGCGACAGTCCCCTTTTTCCATGCGCGAGCGACCGATCGGCGTCTTCGATTCCGGCATCGGCGGCCTCACGGTGCTGCGCGCTCTGCGCGCCGCCCTGCCGGCCGAGGATTTCGTCTACCTGGGCGACACCGCGCGACTGCCTTACGGCACCAAGAGCGGCGAGTCGATCGTGCGCTATTCCGTACAGGCGGCCGAGGCGCTGGTCGCACGCGACATCAAGTGCCTGGTCGTCGCCTGCAACACCGCGTCGGCCGTGGCGCTCGACGCATTGCGCGCGCGCTTCCCCACGCTTCCCGTGATCGGTGTGCTCGAGCCGGGCGCCGAGGCCGCGTGCGCCGCCTCGCGCAG
>DASTQG010000214.1:0-5323 GCA_035761885.1 Steroidobacteraceae bacterium
CTGCGCGAGGACCGGCGGATCCTGCTGGCCGAGGACAACCCGGTGAACCAGAAGGTCGCGCGTGCGACGCTCGAGCGCATGGGCCTGCGCGTGGAGACCGTCGGGGATGGTCGCGAGGCAATAGCCGCGTGGGAGAGCGGCCGCTTCGACCTGATCCTGATGGATTGCCAGATGCCGGAGCTGGACGGATATGCGGCCACGCGCGAGATCCGCAGGCGCGAAGCGGGGGGGGCGCGGCGCATTCCGATCGTGGCGCTCACCGCGCACGCGATGAAAGGCGACGACGTGGCGTGTCGCGAGGCGGGCATGGACGACTACCTGACCAAGCCGCTCGATCGCGCGCGCCTGGAAACCTGCCTGGAACAATACCTCGGCGGCCCGGCGCCGCAGATCGCAGAGAACTCTGCGGGGAGTCAAGCCGTGTCCAGACCTGTGCCATCCCAATCCCCGGGCAACGCCCAGGAGGATCCGGCGGGCGCACCGCTGGACTGGAACGCGCTCATGAAAACAGCCGACGGCGACGAGGAGTTCGCCCGCGAGCTGGTGGCGCTGTTCATCGAAAGCGGCGATCAGACGCTCGCCGCGATCCAGGCGGCGCTCGATGCCGGCGACTGCGCGACGCTCGGCGCCAAGGCGCACTCGCTGAAGGGCGCGAGCGCGAACCTGCATGCGCAGGCGGCCGCGACTGCCGCCGCGCGCCTGGAAGCTGCGGCGCGCGCGGGGCGCAGTGACGAGGTCGCGCAGCTGGCGCAGACCCTGCGCGCGGAGATAGCGCGCACGATCGACTATCTGCGCACGAAAGTTGCCTGACGCGACCGGTTGGCCTCGCGCGGCCGCGCGCTACCGGTCAGGTGCAACCGCGTATCAGGAACAGGAACAACAACACGGGGATCGGAACACCGAGCAGCCAGAGCAGGATCCAGCCGATCTTGCCGCGCTCGCGCCATGAAGCCGGGGGCTTGGGGTCCATTCCTTGGAACTCCTTCCATCGAACACTGGGTTGGGACGGCGCGGCGGGCTCAAGGTTCGCCAGGTACCGGATACTTGCAGTTGTTGCAATTCGCGAGAACAGCAGCGAATTGCAACAACTGCAAGTATCCGGTACCTGTCAGCGCAGCACGATCGTCCGGCCGCCGACGTCGAGGGCCTTGCCGGTGACGCGATTGCGGCCGGCTTCCTTGGAGCGGTACAGGCACAGGTCGGCGTAGGCGATCAGGTGATCGATGCCCGCCTCGTCGTTGCCGTTTACCGAGTCGTAGCCCGCCACGCCGAAGCTGGAAGTGATCGGGAGCGAACCCGCTGACGTCGTGAACTTGCGGCCGGCCACCAGCGTGCGGATCTTTTCCGCGAACCCGGCGCCGTCCTCGACACTGGTTTCCGGCAGCACGATCAGGAATTCCTCGCCGCCGTAGCGCGCCACCCAGTCGACGCCCTTGCGTGAGGAGCTCATCAGCAGCTGCGCGAAGCCGCGCAGCACGTCGTCACCGGCCTGGTGGCCGTGCGTGTCGTTGACTTTCTTGAAGTGGTCGATGTCGCACAGCACCGCGGTCAGAGGTCGCGAGTAGCGGCGCGCGCGCTCGATCTCCTTCTGCAGCTGCTCCATCAGGTAGCGGCGGTTGAAGGTCGCCGTGAGCGGATCGGTGATGGAGAGCAGGTGCTTCTCGTGGTTCGCGGCCTTGAGCGAACGCTCCAGCTCGAGAATGCGCCGCCCCGTGTTGAGGCGCGCCATCAGCTCGCTGTCATCGACGGGCTTGGTGAGATAGTCGTCCGCGCCCGCCTGCAGGCCCTCGATGATGTGCGCCTTGGAATCGCGCGCTGTGAGCAGGATCGTATAGACGTAGCCTTCCAGGCTGCTCTCGCGGACCGCGCGGCACAGCGCCAGGCCGTCCATCTCGGGCATTTCCCAATCAGTGAGCAGCAGCGGGAAGAAGCGATCGCGCAGACGTGCGAGCGCCTCGACACCGTTCGCCACGGCCTCGACCTCGTAGCCCGCGCGCTTGAGCTGACGCGCCGTCATCAGGCGCGTGGTCGGCTCGTCCTCGACCAGCAGGATGGCGGGGAGCGCGTCGGATGCCGCGGCGGGCGGCGTGAGGGCAACGGCTGTCACGGAACGGGCCTGAGGCGAGCCGACCCTGTCGGCTCTTCGTGGCCCCTCTATCGGCACGACGCCGCGGAACTTGAGTCCGCGGCGTTCGGCGATCGGCTTACAAGCCCTTGTTACTCAAGGCTTGTGCGCCTCAGCGGGTGCAGAGGTTGATGTCCCCGCTCAGGCTGGAGACCGAGATCCGGCCGGTGCCCTTGCCCTCCGTGTAGCGCAGCTCGCTTCCCGGGCCATATTCCTGGGTGCTCTTGGCCTTCGGACCCGAGCAGCTCTCGATGTCGCCCGAGAAGCTCTCGGCCTCGATCTGCGCGTCCACGCCACCCTTGAAGTCGAGCGTCAGCTGGCCGCTGATGGTCTCGGCGTCGATGCGCGCGTTGGGGTCCAGGCGCGCGCTCACGCTAAGATCCCCGGAAGTCGTGCGCAGCTTGGCGCGCGTCAGCTTGTCGAGCGACAGCTCCAGCGAGCCGCTGACCGTGGACACCGTGACTTCGCCGGCGATGCGCGTCACCACCGCGTCGCCGCTCACCGTCGTGAGGTCGAGCTGCGAGGACTGGCCGTTGCCGCGCAGCGAAATCGTCCCGCTCACCGTCTTCAGATCCGCTTCGGCGGAGGTCTCGGTGGAGATGTCTCCCGACACCGATTGCAGGCGCTGCGCGCCGGTCACGTCCTGGGCGATGATCTCGGCGCTCACCGTGTTCACATCCAGCCGGCTGCCCTTGGGCACGCGAATGTTCAGATCCGTTTCGCCGTTGCCGCCGCGGTGGTAGCCCTTCTTGAGCATCACCTTCACCACCGTGCGCTTGCCGCTGCTCTCGAACACCAGGCGCTCCACGCCCGATCCGAGCTCGCCGCTGACGTGCACTTCGGCGCGGTCCCAGCCACTGACGTTGACGCTTCCCGCGACGTTGGACACTTCGACTTCTCCCGCGGGATCCGCGGCCAGTCGCTTGTCGATCATTTCTTCATCGTCCGCCACGGCTTGCGTGGCAAACAGGGTGGCCGCCAGCAGCGCGGCGCATGCAGCTTTCATGTTTCCGACCTCGCGGGAATCTCGCCCGCCATCTGATTGACGTTGGCGAGCATGGCGAGCTCGCTCTGGTAAGTGCTCAGCAACAGCTGCTGCAACAGGGTGCTGTCCGGATCGAGCGCGAGCGCCAGGTTGATCTCGCGCAGGGAGCGGCGAATCTCGGCGAGATTGCGCTCCACTTTCTGTTGGGCCTCGGGCGGCAGGCGGTCGAGCCGCTGCGCGAGGCCGATCGCGAGCTGCGCCCGCGCCTGTTCGTATTCGGGCCCCAGGGCCTCGTAGCCGCCGAAGTTCGCATCGGAGTAACGCACGGCTGCCTGCTGCTCGAGCGGCGCCGTCGGTGCGGGCAGATTCGTGGCCTGCTGCGAGATCGGAGCCTGGCCGCGCAGCAGCCCGAACGTGAGCAGCGCGCCGAGCGCCATGCAACCTACGCCCGCGGCGAGCGCATAGGGCCAGCTCAGCCGGCTCGTCCACGCTTTCTTCGCACGCGCGGCATCGAGCGAGGCGACGCCACTCGGCGCCGCGGTGATGGCAGCCTCGATTCCGCTCCACAGATCGCGGCGCGGGGCGATGTCCTGCGGCATACGGCGCACCGCGCGCAGCAGCGCGTCGTCGTGTCCGTTCTTGCCTGTCATGTCGTTGCTCACGTCAGTTTCTTCCGTCTGTCGTTTCGATGCTGATTTCGTCCGTCGCGTTGCTATCGCTCACTCGGGCTCACACTCACGCGTCTAGCCGCTCGCGCAACAGCCGCCGCGCGCGATGCAACTGAGCTTTGCACGTTCCCACCGCGATGCCGAGCATCCCAGCGGCTTCCTCGTGCGTGTACCCGTAGATGCCGTAGAGCACGAGCACGTGGCGTGCACCCTCCGGGAGGCTCCCTACCGCGGCTTCCAGGTCCATCGGCGGCGTTTCGTCCGCCGCTTGTCCCTCGTAGGGCGTGTCCTCGTCCTCGCCCGCCGGCTGCGGCACGATCTCCAGCGAACCCTTGCGAGAGCGCGCCAGCGCCGCGTTCACGGCGATCCGGTGCAGCCAGGTGCCCAGCGCGCTGCGACCCTCGAAGCCCGGCAGGTTGCGCCAGGCGCTGATGAAGGTCTCCTGCGTGCAGTCCTCGGCCGTGGCCGGGTCGCGCGTCAGACGCAGGCACAGGCCGTACACCTTCCCCGAGTGCTCCCGGTAGATGCGCTCGAACGCGCGCGTATCGCCCAGACGGGCTCGCGCCAGCCATTCGTTCTGCTCATCCGCCGAGGGCTGCGATTCGACTGTCATCAAGGCACTCAAGGGGTCTCTCGAGCCGCGATGGTACCGCAAGTGCCGGAATTGGCTGGGTATTTGGCAGCACTCGTCACTGGGAGTTAGAGCGCGTCCAGGCGGTAAGGGTTTGAACGCGAAGCAGAGCCGCCCCCACCTTCGCCATCCATGGCGGCGGCACCCCATGAGGCGCGTGCGATCCCGCTCCAGTCAGCGGAGCGGCAGAAAAGGGGACTGTCCCCTTTTCAGATCACCTGGGCGTCCAGCATCTGCAGGGCGCTGTTCCAGGAGCGCACCAGCTCGGCCAGCTTGTCCGGGGGCATCGGCCGGCCGATGTGATAGCCCTGCGCGAAGTCGCAGTTCACCGATTGCAGGAATTCGAGCGCGGCGAGCGATTCGACTCCTTCGCAGCACACCTTGAGCTCGAGGTTGTGCGCGAGGTCGATGAGCGAGCGCACGATGGTGCGCGCCTCGCGGCTGGACTGGATCTCCATGCCGAGCGACTTGTCGATCTTCATCTCGTTGAACGGCATCTGGTAGAGCTGCGTGAGCGAGGAGTACCCGGTGCCGAAATCGTCCAGCGAGAGCCCGATGTTCTTCACGCGCAGCCGCGTCAGGATGTCCAGCGTGCGCGCCGGATCCTCCAGCGCCGCGGTCTCTGTGACCTCGAGCGTGAGCTGCGAGTTCTTCACGCCGGCCTTGTCGAGGAGCGCCGCGAGCCGGTCCGGGAACTCGAGATCGGTCACCAGCTTGGGCGACATGTTCACGGTCAGCGCGAGGTCCAGGCCCATCGCGTTCCAGGCGCCGATCTGGCGCACGCCCTCCTGCAGCACGAAATCGGTCATGGCGCCGATCAGCCCGGTGCGCTCGGCGAGGGGAATGAAATCGTCCGGATAGATCATGCCCTGATCCGGATGCTCCCAGCGCAGCAGAGCCTCGGCCGCCGTCAC
>DASTQG010000215.1:0-7377 GCA_035761885.1 Steroidobacteraceae bacterium
ATCCGGAGGCGATCGGCTTCATTCCGGCAACAGTAAGGCCCTGGTGGGCCAGGGCGCCGAGGAGCCCCACCGCCGCACGGGTCTTTCCGACTCCGGTATCGGTGCCGGTGACGAACCAAGGTTTCACGTGGGTCGACCCCGCCTGATCGAGCCGATCGGGATGACCGTTTCGCCTTCGCGGCCGCGCGCGGCCGAGGTAGGCCGGCCCCACGCCTGCCCGAACACGGCCTCATACGTCGCGGGCAAGCGCCCATCGCGTCGGTACGCTTCGTAGGCCGCGCCCATGCGGGCGAGGCGCCCGCGACCCGTGAGGCCCGCCGGCCTTCCTGCTGCCACGTTGTGGGCACCGATCGCCTTCAGATCGCGCATCAGAGCCATCGCGTCCGGGTAAGTCAGCGTGTAGCGCTCCACGTCGAGCACCGGCTCGGCGAGGCCGGCACGCACCAGCGCATCGCCGATGTCGTGCATGTCGAGGAACTGGTTGACGTGCACTTGCGCGTCCACGCTGCTCCACGCGCGGCGCAGCTCGACGAGCGTGTCGGGGCCGAAGGTGGTGAAGGTGAACAGGCCATGGGGCTTGAGTACCCGGCGCACCTCGGCAAACACGGCGTCGGGATCGCACCACTGCAGCATCAGGTTGCTGAAGATGAGGTCGACGCTGCCGTCCGCGAACGGCATGCGGCCCGCGTCGCCGCCTACTCGCTCGAAGCGCCGAAACCAGCGCTGCCGGCGCTTCGATTCGCGCAGCATCTGCGTCGACAGATCGAGTGCCACGACGCAGGCCTGAGGATAGCGGCGCTTGAGCGCAAGGCTCGCATGGCCCGTGCCGCTGCCCGCGTCGATGACGACTTCGGGGCGCAGGCGCACGAGCTCCAGCCGCTGCAGCAACTGCTCGCGGATCTGAGCTTGCAGGACCGCGGCGCGATCGTAGTCAGCGCTGGCCCGGTCGAAGGAGCGGCGAACGAGCGCGGGGTCCAGGTCAAAGGGATTGGCGGATTCGGACATGGGTCGTGCGGTCAGGCGGACGGAGCGGGCAGGCGCGCCAGGAATTGTTCCACTTCGCGCAGGAAGACTTCGCGGTGCGAGATGAAGGGCGCGTGCGCGGCCTGCTCCACGAGCGCAAAGCGCGCGCGCTTCAGGCCGGCCGCCAGCTCGCGCGAACCCTCGACCGGCGTCAGGCGGTCGTGCTCGCCCGCGAGCACGAGTGTCGGCACGGAGATCGCGCCGAGCGACTCTCGCAGGTCGGCGCGCTTGAGCACTTCGAGTCCTGCCGCGAGCGCCGCCGGGTGCGTAGGGCCGCTATCGAGCACTCGCCGGCGCAGCGTTCGCAGCGTCTGCATCGCGCGCTCGTCGCCGCGGACCTGCAATGCGAGGAAGTCGCGCACGGTGCCTTCCTGGTCCTTGCGCAGTCTCGCGGCGAAATCCTCGAGCACGTCCGGATCCACGCCGTGGCGCCAGTACGCGTCATTGAGAAAGCGAGGCGTTGCGGCGACGAGCACCAGGGCCCGCACCTCGGCGGGATGGGTCAGGGCGAGCTGCAGCCCCGCCAGGCTCCCGAGCGACCAGCCCAGGATGACTGCGCCGCCCGACAGCTGCGGCGCGAGCACGCGCGCGAGCGACTCCAGATCATCGAACCGCGGCGGCCAGGGACTGCCGCCATGGCCGGGCAGGTCGATGCGCACGATCGTGAAGCGCTGTGCGAGCGGTTCGACGATGTCGTCCCAGACGTGCGAGTTGAGCGCCCAGCCGTGCAGCATCACGAGGCGCGGGCCATCGCCGCGCGTCTCGATGTTGAGCGAGGGTTCTTTCCCGGCCGTCACGAAAGCTGCCTTGCGACCTGACTCAGCGCTTCGATCAACTGCAGCACCTGGCTGTGCGTGTGGTTCGCGCACAGGGTAACGCGTAGCCGAGCCGTGCCCTCGGGCACTGTCGGTGGGCGGATGGCGCTCACCCAGAGCCCGCGCTCCCACAGAGCTTCGCTGGCCGCCACCGCGCGCTCGTTCGAGCCGAGCACGACGGGCTGAATCGGGGTATGCGAGTCGAGCACCTGCAGTCCGAGTCTCGGAACTTCCCGCCGGAACAGCTCGATGTGTGCTCGAAGGCGCGCGCGATCATCGTGAGCGCCGGCGACGATGCTCAGAGATGCACGCGTGGCGCTCGCAACAGCCGGAGGGAGCGCGGTCGTATAGATGTAGCTGCGGGCGTTCTGAATGAGCAGCTCGATCAGCTCCTCGCTGCCAGCCACGAACGCGCCGAACGTGCCGAACGCCTTGCCGAGCGTTCCCATGAGAACCGGCGCGGCTCTGACATCGAGGCCCGCAAGCTCCAGCGAGCCGCGACCGGACGCACCGATCACGCCGAGTCCGTGCGCGTCGTCGACCATGAGCCACGCGCCCGCATCCGCGGCGGCAGCTGCAAGCTCGGGCAAGGGCGCGAGGTCACCGTCCATGCTGAAAACGCCGTCGGTGACGAGCAGCGTGCACCCCGTGGAGTCGTCTGCAGGGGGCTGCCCCTGGGTTGCGGAGAGGCGCTCTTTCGCGGCGCTTGCATCGCCATGCGCGTAGCGGACCAGCTCCGCGCGCGACAGCAACGCGGCGTCGATCAGCGATGCGTGGTTCAGCTTGTCCTCGATCACCCGGTCGCCTCGCGCGGTCAGGGCCGTCACCACGCCCAGGTTCGCGAGATAACCGCTCGAAAACAGCAGAGCGCGCGGGCGCTGCGTGAAGCGCGCGAGCTCCTCTTCGAGCAGGTGATGTTCCTCGCTGTGCCCGCAGACGAGGTGCGAAGCACCGCTTCCGGCGCCGCTGCGGGCAGCCGTGGTCAAGGCACTCTGAAGGCGCGGATCGCGCGCCAGACCCAGGTAGTCGTTGCTGCAGAAGACGATGCGGTCGCGGCCTTCGACGACAGCCACCGGCGAAGCGTCGATCCAGCGCTCGATCACGCGCCTTCGCCGCTCGCGGCCGGCCGCCTTCTGCTGCGCGAGGCGGTCGCGCGCGAACGCTTCCAGCGAAGTCAGGCGCACGATGCCTGCGCGGCACCCCCGGGCGGCGGCGCCTCCTCCGGCTCGATGCCGAGGCGGGCGAACAGCGCCCGGTCGTGCTCCACGTCGGGATTTCCGGTGGTGAGGAGTTTCTCGCCGTAGAAGATCGAGTTGGCGCCAGCCAGGAAGCACAGCGCCTGCAACTCGTCGCTCATGTCGCTTCGCCCCGCGGACAAGCGCACGTGCGAGCGCGGCATCAGGATGCGCGCCACGGCAATCGTGCGTACGAAATCGAGCGGATCGGGCGGCTCCGCGCCAGCCAGCGGCGTGCCCTCCACCGCGACGAGCTGGTTGATCGGCACGCTCTCGGGGTGCTCGGACAGCGTTGCGAGCGTGTGCAAGAGGCCGGCGCGATCGTGCTCCGTCTCGCCCATTCCCAGGATTCCGCCGCAGCACACCTTGAGGCCCGCTTCGCGCACGTGGCCCAGCGTGTCCAGCCGGTCCTGGTAGGTGCGCGTCGTGATGATGCGGGCGTAGTGCTCTTCCGAGGTGTCGAGGTTGTGGTTGTAATAGTCGAGGCCCGCGTCCTTGAGCTGCCGCGCCTGCTCGGCCGTGAGCATGCCGAGCGTGGCGCAGGTTTCGAGGCCCAGGGCGCTCACCTCGCGCACCATCGCAGTGATCTTCTCGAGCTCGCGCGCCTTGGGGCTGCGGTACGCGGCGCCCATGCAGAATCGAGTGGCGCCCGCGGCTCGCGCCGCGCGAGCACGCTCAACGACGGTGTCCAGTTCCATGAGCGCTTCGCGCTCGATGCCGGTGTCGTAGCGAACGCTTTGCGGGCAATACGCGCAGTCCTCGGGACACGCGCCGGTCTTGATGCTCAGGAGCGTGCTCACCTGCACGCGGTTCGCGTCGTGGAAGGTGCGGTGTACCTGCTGCGCCCGGAACAGGAGATCCGCGAAAGGCAGCGCGAACAGTGCTTGAACCTCCTCGAGCGTCCAGTTCATGCGGACCACGTCGTTGGCGAACGGGTCGTTGGTGCGGCCTTCTGCGTCAGTACGGGTGCGTGCGTGCATTTCGTGTCGTTTGCGTGCGTTGGCGCGATGGCTTTCGCGCGCGCGCAGTTATGCAATCACGGGCGTAGGCTGTCAACCGAATGAGGAAGTCGTGGTTGACCAATGGCTAAGGCGCGTGCAGGCCGCACTGCTGCCGCCCTACTGTGTGCTGTGCGGAAATCAGGGCCAGCCGCCCGCGCTCGACCTTTGCGAGGGCTGCGGCGCGGACCTGCGCCGCAACCGCAATCCGTGCCCTCGGTGTGCCAGGCCGCAGCCCGTTGGCGCGCCGCAAGCGCTCGAATGCCCGTCGTGCGTTCGCATTCCGCCGCCGTTCGATCGAGCGATCGTGCCTTATCTGTACGCGTATCCGATCGATCGCCTGATTCAGGCCTTCAAGTATCGATCCTCGCTTTGCACGGGGCGCGTCCTCGGCACTCTGCTCGCTCGCCACGTGGGCGAGCGCGCGGGCGCGCGCCCGAACCTGCTCATACCCGTGCCACTGCATCCGGCGCGACACCGCGAGCGCGGTTTCAACCAGGCGTTCGAGCTGGCGCGGCCGATGAGCGCAATGCTCGGCATCGAGATCGACATCGAGCTGTGTTGCCGCGTTCGGGAGACGCTCGACCAGACACAGCTGAGCGCGCGCAAGCGGCGCGCCAATCTCAGGCAGGCGTTCGCGCTGCGAGAGAAAATCGGCGCCTCGCACGTCGCGCTCATCGACGACGTGGTGACGACGGGAAGTACGTGCGCGGAGCTGGCGCGTACCCTGAAGAGTGCCGGCGTGCAGACGGTGGAAGTGTGGGCGGTTGCGCGCTCGAGGCCGCAAACGCGGGCTCAGGCGAACTGATAGTTGAGCGCTATGCCGACAAAGATCGCCATGCCCACGTAATTGTTGTTATTGAAAGCCTCAAAACACGCCGCCGGCTCGCGCTTCCGGATCAGCCACTGCTGATACAAGAAGAATAGAGCCGCGATCCCCAGGCCCACCCAGTACCACAGCCCGAACTCGAGCTCGCGCCCCATGAGGCCGAGCCCGATCAGCACCATCACCTGCATGGCCCCGATGATGAAGCGGTCCGCGTCCGCGAACAGGATCGCGCTCGACTTCACACCCAGGCGCACGTCGTCCTCGCGATCGACCATCGCGTACATCGTGTCGTACACGCCCGCCCACAGCACCGTGGCCAGGAACATGAGCCACGCCTGGCGCGACACTTCCTCGGTCTGCGCCGCGAAAGCCATCGGTACCGCCATGCCGAACGCTGCGCCCAGGTAGAACTGCGGCAACGGGAAAAAGCGCTTGAGGAACGGGTAGGTGATCGTGAGCACCGCGCCGATCAGCGCGAGGCGCTGGGCGAGGGGATTGAGCGTGAGCATGAGACCGATCGCAAGCAGCGCCAGCGCCGCGAACAGCAGCAGTGCTTCCTGCGGGCTCACACGTCGTGCCGCCAGCGGGCGGTCCCTGGTGCGGGCCACGAACGGATCGATGTCGCGATCGGCATAGTCGTTCATCACGCAGCCGGCGGAGCGCATGATGAACACGCCCGCGAGGAACACGGCGAAGATGCGCTCGTCCGGATTGCCGCCGCTGGAGACCCACAGCGCCCACAACGCGGGCCACATCAGCAGCCAGATGCCGATCGGCCGGTGCATGCGCATCAGCAGCGCGTACTGTTTCAGCGTATCGCCGACGCGCGGCAACCCGGCGGTGAACAGCGGCAGCGATGCGATCGACCTGCGCAGGCGCGAGAGCTGTTGAGCCGCTGCTTTCATGCAATTCCGCCGTACCCGCCGCTGCGTGCCACCCAGCGCTCGATGAGCGGCCGTATGTTATCCGCATGCGAGCGCTGCATCAGCTCGGCCGCGATCTGCACGCGCGGCAGGAGGTCCGCATCGCGCATGAGATCGGCGACGCGCATCTGCGCGAGCCCCGTCTGCCGAGTTCCCAGCAACTCGCCCGGGCCCCGCAACTCCAGGTCGCGGCGCGCGACTTCGAATCCGTCGGTGGTGGCTCGCAGCACCGCGAGCCGGTCGCGCGCGAGCGCGGACAGTGGCGCGCGGTACAGCAGCACGCAGGTGCTCGGATGCTCGCCGCGGCCGACGCGCCCGCGCAACTGGTGCAGCTGCGCCAGGCCCATGCGTTCGGCGTTCTCCACGACCATGAGGCTCGCGTTCGGCACGTCGACGCCGACTTCGATCACGGTGGTGGCGATCAGGAGCTGCAACTCGCCGCGCTTGAAACGCTCCATCGCGGCGTCCTTGTGCGAGGAGTTCATGCGGCCGTGAATGAGGCCGATGCGCACGTCGGGCAGGGCCTCGGCGAGGAGCGCAGCGGTCTCTTCCGCCGCCTGGTAGCGCACCGCTTCCGATTCCTCGATCAGCGGGCACACCCAGTAGGCCTGCCGCCCGTCGCGGCAGGCGTGATGAATGCGCTCGACGACCTCGTCGCGGCGCGCTTCGGGCATGACCACGGTCTTGACCGGCGCGCGACCCGGAGGGAGCTCGTCGATGATCGATACGTCGAGGTCGGCGTACGCGCTCATGGCGAGCGTGCGCGGGATCGGCGTCGCGGTCATCACCAGCTGGTGCGCGACCAGGCCTTCGCGCGCGCCCTTGTCGCGCAGGCGAAAGCGCTGATGCACACCGAAGCGGTGCTGTTCGTCGACAATGGCGAGCGCGAGCCGCTTGAACTCGACGTTCTCCTCGAACAGCGCGTGCGTGCCGATCACGACTCCGATCTCTCCGCTCGCCACGCCGTGCAGCGTACTGGCGCGCGCACGGCCCTGCTGGCGGCCGGTGAGCAGGCCCACTCGCACGCCGAGCGGATCGAGCCAGGCCGCGAAGTTGCGGGCGTGCTGATCGGCGAGCAGTTCCGTCGGCGCCATCAACGCGCACTGCGCGCCCGATTCCACCGCCTGCAACGCCGCGAATGCCGCTACCACGGTCTTGCCGCAACCCACATCGCCCTGCACGAGCCGAAGCATGGGCTTCGCCTCGCGCAGATCCGCCGCGATCTCGCCCGCGACGCGCTTCTGCGCCGCCGTGAGCTTGTAGGGCAGGTTCGCGCGCAAGCGTTTCACCAGCGAGCCGTCGCCCTGCAGCGGCCAGGCCGGATCGCTGCGCACCTCGCGCCGCAGTTGCTTGAGACTCAGGTGATGCGCGAGCAGCTCCTCGAACGCGAGCCGCCGCTGCGCGGGATCGCGCCCGGCCTCCAGTTGCGCCAGGCTCGCCGTGGGTGGCGGCCGATGCACGTGGTTGAGCGCTTGCAGGAGCGAAGGCAGGGAACCATCGCCCAGCACGTCCTGCGGCAACCAGTCCGTGAGACCGCGTTCCTCGCACTGCGCG
>DASTQG010000216.1:0-2955 GCA_035761885.1 Steroidobacteraceae bacterium
ACGGCCTGCGGATTGAGCGAGGGCGGCTTGAACACCCAGGTCACGATGCGCAGCGCGCGTATGAACGTCGCCATGGGCGTCTGCACCAGGATCGCGGCGACCGTGCCCACGACCACGATGACGAACGCGGCCCCGCCGATCAGCGCCTGCACGCCGCTGCCCTTGAGAATCGCACCGCCCACCAGGGCGATGAACGCGAGCAGTACGCCGACGAGACTGAGGATATCCATGAGTCAGACCGCGTGCCTCACGGGCGCAGCCATTCCTCCATGCGTGCGCGCACGCGCACCAGCGCCTGCCCGTGGATCTGGCAGACGCGCGATTCGCTCACTTCCAGCACCTCGCCGATCTCGCGCAGGTTGAGTTCCTCGTCGTAGTAGAGCGAGAGCACCAGCTTCTCGCGCTCGGGCAGCGTTTCGATCGCCTTGGCGAGCGCGCCGCGAAATCCGTCGTCCTCGAGATTCTCGAACGGCGTCGGGCCTTCGTGCGGCGTGTAGTCCGCCGGGCTGTCGTCCTCGGCATTCGCCATCTGCTCGAAGCTGAAGAGCCGGCAGCTCACCGAGTCCTGCACCTGCTTGTGGTAGTCCTCGATGGAGATGTTCAGCGCCGCGGCGATGTCCGCGGGCCTGGCGTCGTGCCCGGTCTCGTTCTCGATCTTGCGCACCGCTTCGGACATCTCGCGCGCGCTGCGGTGGACCGAGCGCGGCGTCCAGTCGGACTTGCGCACCTCGTCGAGCATCGCGCCGCGAATGCGGATGCCCGCGTAGGTTTCGAAATTCGCGCCCTTGCTCGCGGTGTAGTGGCGCGCGGCGTCGAGCAGGCCGATCATCCCGGCCTGGATCAGGTCGTCGACCTCGACGTTGGGCGGCATGCGGCTCACCAGGTGATAAGCGATGCGCTTCACCAGGTCCGCGTGGCGCATGACCAGATCCTCCTGCGAGAGTCCTCGCAGGGCCGGATCGGTGGCGCCCAGGTCGCCGGCCGCATATCTAGCTTTTGCGTTCATTGCAAACTGCCCGAAACGCCAGTCCCGGCCAGGACCAGGCGCTCGATGAAGAACTCCAGGTGCCCCCTTGCTCCCTCGGGCACCGTCCACTTATCGGCCTTGGCAGCCAGTTTCTTGAATGCCCTGGAGGCCTCGCAGGAGGGGAAAGCCTCCACGACGGCCGTTTGCTGCTGGATCGCCTTGCGCACGTAGTCGTCGTGCGGCACCGCACCCAGGTACTCCAGGCTCACAGTGAGAAACCGGTCACACACCCGCGCGATCTTGGTGAACAGGTCGTGCCCCTCCCCGGGGCTGCGGGTCTGGTTCGCGAGGATCTGGAAGCGCACCACCCCGTGCTCGCGCGAGAGCACTTTGATGAGCGCATAGGCGTCGGTAATGGAGGCCGGCTCGTCGCACACCACCACCACCACATGATGCGCGGCGTGGCTGAACGTGGTGACGCTGTCCGAAATGCCCGCCGCGGTGTCGATCAGCAGGACGTCGAGGCTGTGGTAGAGGTCGCTGAACGCGCGGATCAATCCCGCGTGCTCACCCGCGGAGAGCTCCGCCATCTTTCGAACGCCCGAGGAGGCCGGCACGACCTGAAGCCCGCGAGGGCCGGTGACGATCACATCCTCGAGGTTGCACTCCCCGCGCAAGACGTGCGAGAGGTTGTAGCGCGGCTGCAGGCCGAGCAGCACGTCGACGTTGGCAAGGCCGAAATCCGCATCGAGCAGCATCACCTCGCGGCCGCAGGTGGCGAGCGAGAGCCCGAGGTTGGCCGCGACGTTGGTCTTGCCGACGCCGCCTTTGCCACCCGTCACGGCGATCACCTTGACGGGCCGAAGGCCACGGGCGCGCCGCACGCCGGCGGCCTGACTCCTGTTCTCAAGCATGCGCTGCCATCCTTCCGAACTGTTGCGCCAGCATTCCTTCGTCCGCGACGCGTTGCGATTCGCGGCGCATCTTGAGTGCCGTCTGCACCAGCCACGAGCGACGGCTGAACGCCGGGTGCAGGTCTTCCGGCACGCGCTGGCCGTCGCAGAGGTGCGCGATCGCCAGGCCGTGACGGATCGCGATCGACAGCGGCGCGCCCAGGCTCGCGGCTTCGTCGAGCTTGGTGAGCACGCAGGCCGAGGGCTTGATGCGTTCGAACACGCGCACCGTCTCCTCGAGCGCCGAGTACTCGGCGGCGGCAGACAGTGCGAGCAGCACGCGGATGCGAGCGCGGTCGTTGTGCAGCGTGGCGAACTGCTCGTTCAGACGCAGGTCGCGCTGGCTCATGCCGGCCGTGTCGATCAGCACCAGCTTCTTCATCTCGAGCTGCTCGAGCACCGTGGCGAGCTCGCGCGAATCCTGCGCGACGTGCATCGACACGCCGAGGATGCGCGCATACGTGAGGAGCTGTTCGCGCGCGCCGATGCGATAGGTGTCCGTGCTCACGAGCGCGACGTGATGCGCGCCATGCTTGAGCGCGAAGCGCGCGGCGATCTTGGCGATCGTCGTGGTCTTGCCGACTCCGGTCGGTCCGACCACCGCAACCACGCCGCCGTGCTCGAGGGTGCCGTCGTCGGTGACGGGGATGCGCTTCACGAGCAGCCCCAGCGGGATCTTCCAGGAGTCGCGCAGATTGTCGATCGAGGGCATCTCCTGCACGATCTCGCGCGCGATGTCCGGCGCGATGTCCAGCGCGGTGAGATCGCGCAGCACCTTGGTTTTCATCGGAGCGCGGCGGCCCAAGTCATTCCACGCGAGGCTGGCCAACTGCGACTCGAGCATCTCCCTCATGCCCTGCACTTCATTGCGCATGCTCGTGATCGCCGGGTCCTGACTCCACTCGATGCGGGATGCAGGATGAACGGCCGCGCTCGGACGGGGGGACCGTTCCGGGGAACGCCGTGAATCCATCCCTGGAGGCTCCGACGCGGAATTATGTGCCGTCTCGGGTATCTGCCGATTCCCGAGACGGC
>DASTQG010000217.1:0-7607 GCA_035761885.1 Steroidobacteraceae bacterium
TTGCGGAACTGGGTGATCATGAGCTTGAGGAAATCCTCCTGGCCCAGTTCCTTCTTCTCGGGTGCGAGCTGGTCCGGCGTGCGCAGGCCGAGCGCGGCGAGATCGAGGTTCGTGGTGTTGATGCTCATGATCAGCGTCCCATCGTGATGGTCTTGAGGAGCAGGTCGCGCGAGGTGTTGATCACCTCGACGTTGCTCTGGAAGGTGCGCGAGGCTGAGATCATGTCGGCGAGCGCCTCGACGGTGTTGACGTTGGAGGCCCACACGTAGCCCTCCGCGTCCGCGAGCGGGTTGCCCGGCTCGTAGCGGCGGGTGACCGGGGCTTGCGACTCGACGATGCCGAGCACCCGCACGCCGACCGCGGCGTCGTCGCTGGCGCCGTCGGCACTGAATTCGCGCAGCGCGGCCGCGAACACGGGCTGGCGCGCGCGGTAGACCTTGCTCGCATCGCCCGCGACGCTGTCCGCGTTCGCGAGGTTGCTGGCAGTGGTGTTGAGCCGCATCGACTGGGCGGCGAGGCCCGAGCCTGCGACGTCGAAAACCTTGAGCAGCGACATGTGCGTGACCTTCAGTTGCCGGTGATCGCGGTTTCGATGCTCGCGATCTTGCGGTTGATGAACATGAGGCTCGCCTGGTAGCGCACCGCGTTCTCCGCGAACGCGGCCTGCTCCATCGGCACTTCCACGGTGTTGCCGTCGAGCGAGGGCTGGAACGGGATGCGGTACTTGAGATCGCCGCCGGCCGCGCCCGCGCCGATCGCGCCCAGGTGCCCGGCGCTGGTCGTGACCAGTCCGAGCGACATGGCGCCCTGCTCGCCCGCGAGCACAGCGGCGAAGTCCAGGTCGCGCGCCTTGTAGTTCGGCGTGTCGGCGTTCGCGAGGTTGGCCGCGAGCACGCCCACGCGCTCGCCGCGCAGTTTCAGCGCGCTTTCGTGGATGCCGAAGATGTCGTCGAGCATTCGCATGGGGCCAATTCCAGTCCTAAACACACCGGCAATCGGGCCGGCGAGGCGGAAGTAGCAACTGGCGTGCCAGCCGTTTGCGAGTTGCGAGTGAACGGTGCCTGCGTGGCTGCGTCGCGGCGGCGGAAAGCTCCGATGCGTCAATGAGCTACGCGCGAGGGAAATGTTTGCGCCGGCGCCCGGCGCGGCGCCGGTTGCCGCTGTTGCATGCCACTTTCAGGGCGGCAAGACATTGCCGCATCGGCCGGGCGGCATGCCGCCATCGGCCGCCGCTGTGGCGTGGATTGAGACGCAGTGCGCGATTCGTGCGGGCCTGGCGACCCGATGGAGGCCGCAAGCGCGTGGCACGCGGGTTGCACTTCTCTTCGCGCATGAACACTCGCACTACGAATTCGAATCTCGCGCTCGAGCTCGCGATCACCTTCGTGATTGCCGTTGTGCTGTGCTCCGCCGCGGACGCGGCCGAGCCGACGGCGGTTCAATCGGTCGAATCGATTGCGGCCGCGGCGCGCGATTTCGCTACGACACACGGCCTGCGGGCCGGTGCGCGTCGCACTGTCGAAGTGGGCGCGCTCGATGCACGCCTGCGGCTGACAGCGTGCGCCCAGCCCCTGCACGCAACAGCGGCACCAGGTGTGCGCTCGAGCCTGCGCATGACAGTGGAAGTGCGCTGCCCGTCGAGTGGTGGCTGGCGCCTCTTCGTGCCCGTCACGATCAAGGCATTCGACAAGGCAGTCGTTGCGACGCGCGCTCTGCCACGCGGACATGTACTGACCGCTGCCGACGTCTCTCTTATAGAGAGTGATGTGAGCAGCCTTCCGGCCGGCTATGCGCAGGATCCGGCGGCGCTGGTGGGCCGCAGAGTGGCCAGACCCCTTACGGCGGGCGCCGTGGTGGCAACCGGCAGTTTTGCGATCGATCCCACAGTTCGGCGCGGCCAGGCCGTTACCTTGCTGGCCCGTTCCGGCAACGTCGCGGTACGCGCCTCGGGCGTGGCGGTGACCGCCGGCGGATTGCAGGAACGTATAAAAATCAAGAACTTGGCATCAGGGCGAGTGATCGAGGGCGTGGTCCGCAGCGACTCGCTGGTGGAGATCGGCAGCCCCTGAATTTTTTTGTCGAAATTTGACTTAAAAGTCTAAAGATCATCCAACTCCTGACGATACGTGGGTCCGAGAGGGCGTGTGGCCCTCGGAGACCTTCTCCATGGCGAACAAGATTCACGGCTACGGCCAGCCCCAGCTGCCGGTGACCAGGGGTAACGAGAGCAGCTCGACGGCCGATGTGGCGCGCAGCGACGGCAAGCCCGTCGAAGCGGTGGCTCCCGCACGCGATGCGGTGTCGCTGACCGAAACGGCGCGCATGCTGCGCAAGCTGGAAGCGGCGGTGCGCGAGGCGCCCGCCACCGATTCCGCGCGCGTTGCACGCGTGCGCGATGCCATCCAGCGCAACGAATACGTCGTCGACGCGCAGCGCGTCGCCGACAAGATGCTCAAACACGAGCGCGAGCTCGCGGGCAAGAAGTAGCCCATGCGCGACTGGCTGGCTGCACTGCAGCAGCTGCTCGACGAACAGATCGCCGCGGCGGTCGCGCTCGTCGAGGGCTTGCACGTCGAGCGCCAGGCGCTCACGGGTCGCAACGTAGAGGCGTTGAACGCCTCCAGCGCGCAGAAACAGCAGCTGCTGGCGCGCTTCGAGGAACTGGAACAGGAGCGTCGCATGCTGTGCGGCGCGGCTGGCGCGGGCACCGATCCGCGCGCGATGGACAAGCTGATGGGCGCGCAGGAGACGGACGTGCGCGCCACGCTCGAGGCCAAGTGGCGGCGCGTCATGGAACTCACTGCGCGCTGCCGTGACGCCAACGAGACGAACGGAATGATCGCTCAGGCCCGCCAGCGGCAGATACTGCAGCTGCTGGGACTGATGCGCACGGGAGCCAACGCCGGAACGACCTACGGTCGCAGCGGCGTGGCGGCGACGGGCGGCGGTACGCGCGCGCTCGCGTCTGCGTGAACGCGCATTGCGAGGAAGCAGGCATGCTGGTCTTGAGCAGACGCGCCGACGAATCGATCGAGATCGGTCCCGCCGAAGGGATCGATCCGGCCATGACGCTCCGGGAGCTGTTCGCCAAGGGCCCGATCCAGATCACCCTGCTGGGCGGCACCGGCCGGCGGGTCAAGATGGGCATCGAAGCCCCGGCCGAACTGGCCATCCGCCGCAAGGACGACTGAACCTCAAGAGGGACTATCCCCCTTTTCGGCAGGGTGGCTGATCGAAGGCCCTGTTTTGTCGACCAGCGGAGCGGCAGAAAACGATACTGTCCCCTTTTCTCCACCCTTTTTTCATATTTCGATGCGACTTATGGCGGCGCAACAGGCCACCTGTGGAACGCAGCCTGTTGCGCGGTGCCCAAGGGAAGGCATAATCAACGCGCGGCGAACAACAACAACGTTTCGAGCTGGGGACGAGAGAGATGGAGCGCAGACTTCACACGCGTCATCGGGCCAAGACCACGGTCTACATCGTCTCGCCCGGCCGCCGCGGCCGCATCTGCAAGGCGAAGAATCTCAGCGCGAACGGCGTCTTCATCGAGACCGAGAATCTCGGACTGCGCAAGGGACAGCACGTGGAGCTCGCGTTCGCCATCAACCTCGGCGCCATCACCAAGATCCATCGCCGCACGGCGGTCGTCGCACACGTCTCGCGCGGCGGCACCGGGCTGATGATGGAGAATTACGCCGGCCGTTGACCGGCAGCGCCACGCGCAAGCCGGCGCGTCGACTCCGCAAGCGCGGCGGAACCTTCTCATGAAACTCATCGCCAGCCTCGCTACGCTCGCCTGCCTGGTGCTGCTCGCGCCGCAGGCGCGTGCGGACAACGACGAGGTCATGCGCTGCGGCGGCAGGCTCGTGAGCGTCGGCATGACCAAGGGCCAGGTGCTCGACCTGTGCGGCGAGCCGCAGAGCAAGAGCGAAGAAGAAGTGGCGCAGATGGCGCGCCGCGCGAACGGCACCACCTACCAGATCGGCACCATCATCATCGAGCACTGGGTCTACAGCCTGAGCTCCAGTCGATTTCCGGCCCAGCTCAAGTTCGAGGAAGGCAAGCTCACCAGCCTTCAGTTCCTGCGCGAGTGAGCACCATCAATCCCGCCTGGGCAGGCGACGTACAGTTCTACGAGCTCGTGTTCGGCACCTGGCCGACCTTCATCGTGCTCGTGTGGATGTGGGAGCGCGTGCTGCGCGCCCCGCTCGAAGCCTGGCGCTACGTGATGATCACGTTTCTCGCGGCGGCGGCGTTCTGGATCAACCACTACTTCCAGCGCGCGCCCGGCTGGCTGTGGGCGATCAACCTCTACACGGCCGCTTTTCTGATCATCTACTGGTGGCTCGGAGCTCGCGGCCGCGCGCGCTCCCTGGGCTGGCACGCAGCCGTCATCGGCACCGCCTTCGTGCTCACGTTCGTCTTCATTGGTTTCGAACAGCTGGCCCGACAGATCGTCGAGCGTTTCGCGGTGCACGAGTTCTGGATCATGCTGGTGTCGTTCTTCGGCTGGACCGGCATGATCGCGTGGATGGGATTGCGACGCGCACCGACGCCGGCACCGGCGAGGGCGCTCGAGGCTGACGGTGTGAATTACGGCGTCACAAATAAGTAGGGACTGCCGAAGCAGTCCCTAGCGGTTTCCCCTGGCTTTGCGGTGAGGCAGAGTTGGGGATACCACGGGTCACAGGTTGCGCCTCTCTCGCTCGCAGGACTAATGGGCATTCGCCGCGTGTTTTCGTCGGACTCTGCTGACAATCAAGAAAAGGGGACATTCACATTTTCGGAAAAGGGGACAGTCCCCTTTCGGGGACAGTCCCCGCGAAAATGTGAATGTCCCCTTTTCTGGCTGCTGCTGGCCGCGCCGGCGCTGGCTTCGGCCGATGCGCACTTCGGGCCCTTCCCTACCCGCGATCTCACCCCTTTCGGTTACCTGCGCCTGGACATGCGGCCGCCGACGGCGATGAGCGAGGATGCCGCGGCCGTCGGTACGTGGCGCTTCGACTCGCTGCTCTCGCATCAGAACACCTGGGCACTGAGCCCCGAGGTCGAGCGCTACCTGCGATCCTTTCCCGAGCGGCGCGAGCTCACGCCGGATGACGTCGATGCGATCCGCGCGCTGCCCGGCGAGAATTACCTGGTCGACCTGGAGCTCTCGCAGCTCGATTTCGTCGCCGAGTACCGCTTCGCCCCCCACTGGAGCGCCTACGCGATCCTGAGCGGCGTCTCGTATCAGGGCGGCTTTCTCGACGGCCCGATCGAGACATGGCACGAGTGGTTCGACTTCTCCTCCTACGCCCGCGACCGGGCTCGCCGCGACGATTACAACGTGATTCTCGACCTGCGCTCCGGTGAGCGCGTCGAGTTCGCACCCACCGTGAACAACGGCCTGCTCGATCCGACGTTCGGTCTTCGGTACGTGGCATCGGATTCCACGCAACGCTGGACCCTGGTTGCGGAAGGCGCCCTGAAGGTGCCGATCGCGGGCGAGCGCGCCTACCTGTCGACCGGGAACACAGATGTCGGTCTGCAGGTGTCCCTGCAGCGCAGCGCCGGCCGGCACGCGTTCTATTTCAGCGGCGCCGCGGTGTACTTCGACGGCAGCGACACCGTGCCGAGTGCGTCCGCGCAGGTCGTGCCGACGCTGAACGCGGCGTACGAGTTCGCGTTCACAGCGAACACGCACGCGGTCGGCCAGATCTATGCGAGCCGCAGCATCTACGGCAGCGAGGACACCGGGCTGCGGGAACTGCTGGACGACAAGTACCTGTTCAGCCTCGGCCTGTATCACCGCAGCGGCAGCTCGCTGTGGTCGCTGTGCATGACGGAGAACCCGTACAGCGACAACAACACGCCGGACTTCGGTTTCCAGTTCGGCTGGAGCTACCGGCCCGCGCGCCGCTGATTGCGGCGTCAGCGATTAGTGTCCCGCGTATCGTTACGGTTGCGTCCGCGCGCATATTCGCCGCTCGACAGCGAACCGTTCTGGTCCTGGTCGAGCTCCGCCCACATCGACATGAGCTGCGCGTTCTCGCCCGCTTCGGTTCTGTTGATGTAGCCGTCGGCATTGGCGTCGACCTTTTCGAACACCGGCCACTCGGCCGCGGTCTGCATCGCCACGTCGGTTTCGCGCTGCGCCGACGACTGATCCTGCGTCGACGACTGATCCTGCGTCGACGACGAGTCCGACCTCGATGACGGGTCGCTGCTCGAGGACGGTGACTGCGTCGTTCCGGGAGCCTCGCGAGATGCCGGCTGCGTCGCGTCGCTGCTCGTGGGCTGCGTCGAAGAAGGTGCCTGCTCGGACGCCGGCATCTGCGTGGACGCGGGCGCCGGCGTAGACGCGGGCTGCGTGGGCTGGGTCGTCTGCGCGCCGGCCGTCGCGGTAGCGAGCGCCAGCGCAATCAAGAGCACTCGGTTCATGGTGCCTCCGGAGATTTTCCCCTAACGTCGGCATGCGGTAGGTGCAGAGTTCGTGCCAATACGCTGCGGTCGTCAGGGCGACGTGCGCACCTCCGCCGCGATCACGCTGTTGTTCAGCCCAAGGTCGAGCACGACGCTCCGCGGCTCGACCACGCGGCACTCCTGCGTGAAGCCACCCAGCCTCAGGTGCGCGCTTCCGGCCGGAAAGTCGATGAATGCGTTGCGCATGGTGCGCGTACCGCTGCTCGACTCCACGATGATGCCCTCGGCGCCGTCGCGCCCGTAGATGCGGTTGTGGGCTATGAGTGCGTGGCCGCGGTCCCCGATGATGGTGATGGCGCGGCCCTTGTCTTCCATGACGATGTCGTTGCCGCGGATCGTCCAGGTATCGACGCCCGCACCGGGCATCGGCTGCGCGCGATTGCCCATCCAGTCCACGGTGACGATCGGGTCGGCGCCGAAGGGACCGAACTCGGCAGTCCCCGGCGCGCTGAAGTTGATGATGTTGTGCGCGATCGTGAAGCTGGAAGGCCGGCTCTCGGGCAGCGCCTGCTCCGGATCCACGAAATTGCGGAAACCGCGGTAGTTGTTGATCACGGTGCCCTCGCCGGCGATCCGGTTGCCGACCACGCGCACGCGCGAGCCGGCGACCTCGAACAGCGAGACCGCATGCTTGTGCGTACCCTGGATGTCGTTGTTCGCGATGCGGACCTCGACGGCCGAGGCGTCGTGCACCGCGAAACCGATGCCGGTGCCGCGCACGTAGTTCCCTGTGGCGCTGAAGCTTCCGCCGGCGAGGCGCTCGGCCGCCGTCAGGACCGCCGGATTGGGAAGCCAGGCGCGCTTGCCGCCGAATACGACCGCGGCCATCACGTTGCTCAACAGCGTGACTTGCTTGCGGCACGGACGCGCGAGCACCTCGACGCGCGCAAGGGCGAGTCGCGCCTGGTCCTGTGCGCCGCCGTCGACCAGGATCGCGGCAAGGAGCGTGTTCCAGAAATCGCCGTACCAGCCCGACACCTGCATCTGCGAGGGAAAGTCCAGCGTGAGGTCGGATATCTCGATGTTTCCGCCGCCGGTGAAGTGCAGCAGCGCGGGATAGGGGGAGGCGAGCGTCGGCGGCGCGTCGTACGGCGTGAGACTTGCTTTCAGCTGGCGTCCGAGGACGGGCTGAATCACCG
>DASTQG010000218.1:0-2352 GCA_035761885.1 Steroidobacteraceae bacterium
ATTGGCGCACCCGCCAATACCGCAAATAACGCAAACCCGGCACCACTACCGCATGGTCACGAGTTCCTCCGCGCTCGTGGGGTGAATCGCGACGGTGTCGTCGAAATCCACCTTGCGCGCGCCCATGCGCACCGCCACCGCGAAGCCCTGCAGCATTTCGTCGGCCCCCGGACCGATCACGTGCAGCCCGACGATGCGCTCTTCCGGCCCCACCGCGATCAGCTTCATCTCCGAGCGCGGCTTGCGCTCCATCACGCCGTGATAGAGCGGCACGAAACTGCTGCGATAGACGCGCACGTCCGCGTGACGCTCGCGCGCTTGCGCTTCGGTGCACCCGACCGTACCGATGGTGGGATGCGTGAAGATCACGGTCGGGATCGTGTGGTATTCGAGCTTGCGGCCCGCCTGCCCGCCGAACACGCGATCGCTGAGCCGCCGGCCCGCCGCGATCGCAACCGGCGTGAGTGCCTCGCGGCCGGTCACGTCGCCGACTGCGAAGATGCACGGTACGTTGGTCTCCTGCAGGGGATCGGTGGGGATGAATCCTTCCGGGTCGAGTGTCACGCCGGCGCGCGGCAGGTCGAGGTCCAGCGTGACGGGTTCGCGGCCGACTGCCCAGAGCACGCTGTCGTAGCAGCCCAGCGGGCTGCCGTCCGGCAGGTACAGCTCGAGCTCGCCGCTCGGCGAGCGTGACTGCGCCGGTCGCAGTCCTCCAAGCGTGACCTTGGTCAGGATCTGCATGCCCTGTGCGCGCATATGGGCCATCAGCGTTTCGCTCAGTATGGGATCGAAATCGCGCAGCAGGCGCTCCCCGCGCAGCACCAGCGTGACCTCCGAGCCCAGGGCCCCGAACACGCTGCCGAGCTCGGCTGCCACGTAACCACTGCCGACGATCGCGATGCGCGGCGGTCGCGCGGGCAGCTCGAAGAAGGTGTCCGACGTGATCCCGAGGTCCGCGCCCGGCAGCGCGGGCAGGATCGGCCGGCCGCCGGTTGCGATGGTGACGTACCTGGTCTGCAGCACGAGCTCGCCGACGGCGACGGTTCGCGGACCCAGGAACCGGGCGCGCCCGCGAATCAGCTCCACGTTGCGCCTGGCGAGGTTGCTCTCGTAGATCCCGTTCAGGCGCAGCACATAGGCATCGCGGGCGCGTTTCAGCGCCGCCCAGTCGTGCGGACCCTGCTCGACCTTGAATCCGTAGGCGGCCGCGTCGCCGAGCGCCTGCGCGATGTCGGCCGCGTGCCACATCACTTTCTTCGGCACACAGCCCACGTTCACGCAGGTGCCGCCCAGGCGATGGGACTCGACCACGGCGACCCGCGCGCCGTATTCGGCCGCGCGCTGTGCGTGGGCTATACCCCCACTGCCGCCACCGATCACCACGAGGTCGTACGTGTCCTGCTGAGGCATGTCCTCTCCGAGCTGTGTCCCACGACGGACAAAATTGCACCGCCGGCCGGCGGGCGCCGCCGCGCTCGCTGCGCAGCGCGTATCGCCCTACAATTCTGCCACTCATGAACCCACTACTCGACCATTCCGGCCTGCCGGCCTTCCCCGCCATCCGCCCCGAGCACGTCGAAGTCGCAGTACGTGAACAGCTGCTCGCGAATCGCAAGACGCTCGAGCGCGTGCTGGCGGAAGGCGAGCGCACGTTCACGGGCCTGGTCGAGCCGCTGGAGCGGATGCAGCACCGCCTGAGCCGCACCTGGTCGCCGGTGAGCCATCTGAACGCGGTGATGAACAACGAGGCGCTGCGCACCGCCTATACGCAATGCCTGCCTCTGATCAGCGAGTACCAGACCGAGCTGGGCCAGAACGAGGCGCTCTACCAGGCTTACGAAGAAATCGCGCGGCGCGAGGGCCCGCAGCTCGACGCGGCCCAGCGCAAGGTGCTCGACAACGCGTTGCGCGATTTCCGTCTCGCCGGCGTGGCGCTCGATGCCGAACGCAAGGCGCGCTTCAAGGAACTGATGCAGACGCTCGCGCGCCTGCAGGCAAAGTTCGAGGAGAACGTGCTCGACAGCGCGGCGGCCTGGTCACGCCACACAGTCGACGAGGCCCTGCTCGACGGCCTGCCGCAAGGAGTCATCGCACGGGCGCGTGCAACCGCTGCCTCGCGCAACCTCGAGGGCTGGCTGCTGACGCTCGACCAGCCGACCTATCTCGCGGTGATGACGCACGCGAGCAACTCCGGCCTGCGGCGCGAGCTGTACGAGGCCTGGCTCACCCGTGCCTCCGATCGCGGTCCGCACGAGCGGCGCTTCGACAACAGCGCACTGGTCGAGGACATCCTGCGCGCGCGCCATGAGGCAGCGACCCTCCTCGGGTTCGCGAGCTACACCGAGATGTCGC
>DASTQG010000219.1:0-19291 GCA_035761885.1 Steroidobacteraceae bacterium
CGGGTTCGCACGCAGTGTCACGAAGCGTGCCTGCGGATGCAGGACCGCTTCAACCTTCGCGGCATTCGCCTCGCGCCAGCCGTCGATCAATGTCTGCACCGCCGCGCGCACTTCTTTCTCGCCGTTGCCCTTGGCCTGCACCTGCGCAGTCAGCGCCAAGGCCGTCAACACCAGCGCGAGACTGGATGCGCGCAGGCTCTTCGTCGAAACCTTGCTCACCACCGTTGCTCCTCTTCGTCGCAACCACAGCGGGACTACGACAACACAGCCGGGCGACGAGTTCAGGGAACCGCCGCGCCGTGCTAAGGTCTGCGCCCCGCGCGACATTTCATATCGCTACCCTGGCTCATGAGCGAACCGGCTGTCACCCTGCTCGAGCGCGAGCGCGAGCTCGGCGAACTGGGCTCGGCGTTGCAGGAAGCGCGCCACGACCGGGGCCAGATCGTGCTCATCGAGGCGGCCGCCGGCATCGGCAAGACGAGCCTGCTCTGGGCGGCGCTCGAGTCCGCGGCACAGTCGGGATTCACGTGCCTGCGCGCCCGCGCGAGCGAGCTGGAGCATGATTTCCCGTACGGTTGCGTGCGGCGCTTGCTGGAGCCCGCAGTCGCGAAGGCCTCGACCGCCGAACGCGAGCGGCTCTTCGAGGACGCCGCCGCGCTCTCGATGCCCTTGTTCGCACCGCACGGCGCGACGACCGCGCCACCCTCCGCCGACGGCGCATTCGCGATGCTTCACGGCCTGTACTGGCTGCTCAACAACCTCGCGCGCGATCGTCCGGTGGCGCTGTGCATCGACGACCTGCAATGGGCGGACGTCGAATCGCTGCATTTCCTGAGTTACCTCGCTTCGCGGCTCGACGGACTACCCCTCGCCGTGCTCGCGACGGTGCGCTCGCGCGAGAACGTGACGGCTGACCTCACGCGCCTCTTTGCTGCGCCGGAAGTGAAGGTCATTCGGCCGCAGCCGCTCAGCATCGAAGCCACCGCGGCACTGTGCGAGCAGCGCCTGGGCACGAAGGTGGCCGACGCTTTCGCTGCCGCATGCCACAGCGCAACCGGCGGAAATCCTTTCTTCCTGCAGACACTGTTGCTCGAGGCGAAGGAACTGCGCTTCCTGGCCGATGCCAACGAGGCGGCGCGCGTGAAACGCATCGGCCCGGTCGCTGTGGCGCGGGCGGTCCTGGTGCGTCTGGCCGGCGCGCAACCGAGCGCGACAGCACTCGTGCGCGCCATCGCAGTGCTGGGAAACGGAACGAGCGTCGTCGAGGCCGCGCACTTTGCGCACCTCTCCGACGAAGACGCAGCCGGCGCCGCGGATGTGCTGATCGGGATGGGGATCCTGCGGCAGGCGCAGGGCCTGGAGTTCGCACATCCGATCGTGCAGAGCGCGATCTATGACGACATGGGCGCGCACGAGCGCGCACGGGCGCATGCCCGCGCCGCTCGGGTACTGACGGAGCGCGGCGCCGATGACGAGCGTATCGCAGCACAGATCGCCAAGGCCGAGCCGATCGGCGACCCGGCGCGGGTCGAGCTCCTGCGCCGGGTCGCGGCTCGCGCACTCACGCAAGGCGCGCCCGCAGCCGCCGTCGCATGGCTCACGCGCGCCCTCGCCGAGCCCCCGCCGTCCGAGTCGCGGCCCGAAACGCTTCTCGAGCTGGGCAGCGCTCAATTGCGCGTTGGCTGCGCGGAAGCCGCGGCGCATCTCGAAAGCGCCACTGAGGCACTTCGGCAACCGGCGCTGGTCGCGATCGCCGCGCGCCAGCTCGCGAATGCCCGCAGCAACGTCGGCGACGTCGACGGCGCCCTCGCCGCGCTTTCCTCGGCGATCGCGAAAGTCCAGGCGCAGGACCGCGAGCTCGCGCTGCTGCTGGAAGCGGAGTTCGCTGCCAAGTCACAGCAGTCCACGCCCGAAGCACGCGCGAGGGCCGTGCAGCGCATCGCCCGCCTGGGCTCGCTCGACGGAGACACTCCGGGCGTGCGGCTGGTGCGTGCGAGCCGCGCCTTCGAGCAGGCCCGCGCGAGTTCGAGCGAAGCCGAGGCGGTCCGGCATCTCGAGCGTGGGCTGGAAGACGGCGGGCTGTTCGGGCAACAGACCGACGTCGTCGGTCCGTTCTATGCGCTCGTGATCGGTCTGCTCGCCACCGACGCGCTCGACCTCGGACGCAAGGTCCTGGAGCGGGCGCTGACCGAAGCACGTGCGCGCGGATCGATTCCCGCGCTCGCGTTCCTCACTGTCCATCGCGGCTGGTTCTTCCTGCGCGGCGGCTCGGTCGCCTCCGCGGAAGCGGACGCGCGCATGGTCGTCGATCTGCTGACCGCCCACGACATTCTCCTGGGGCTGCGCTTTGCCGTTGCGCTTCTGGTCATGTCGCAACTCGAGAGCGGTCAGGTCGAAGCGGCCGAAGAGACCCTCAGGACGAGTCAGTTCGGTGTCGAGGTTCCGCCGGGCCTGGCGAACAACAACCTGCTCGAGGCGCGCGCGCACCTGCATTTCGCCAGGGGCAATCATGCGGCCGCGGTCGAGGATCTGCGCGAGTTCGGCCGGCGCGACGAGCTGTGGGGAGCTGCGAATCCGCTCGCCTCGCGCTGGCGCTCGCATGCCTGCCTTGCGCTGCGCGCGGCCGGCGACGAAGACGGCGCGCGAGTGCTCGCACGCGAGGATCTGGAACGCGCGCGACGCTGGGGCTCTGCGAGCGGGATCGGCACGGCGCTGCGCGCTTCGGCGGTGGTCGAGGGCGGAGCCGATGCGATCGCGCGCCTCGGCGAAGCAGTGACTGTCCTGCAGCGCTCGCCCGCAAGGCTCGAATACGCCCGCGCGCTCATCGATCTGGGAGCTGCGCAAAGGCGGGCGAACAGCCGGGCCGAGGCCCGCAGCACGCTCGAGGAAGGGCTCAAGGTCGCGATGCGGTGCAACGCCGCCGGACTGGTGGCGCTCGCCGGAGTCGAACTGCGCGCGGCCGGTGGTCGTGCGAGCGAGGCGACCGGCGCGGGGCTGGAGGAACTCACCGTCTCGGAACGCCGCGTAGCCGAGCTTGCCGCCCGCGGTCGCAGCAATCCCCAGATTGCCCAGGCGTTGTTCGTCACGCGCAAGACCGTCGAAACCCACCTCGGGCGTGTCTATTCGAAGCTGGGAATCGCGGGTCGCGGCCAGCTCGCCGCCGCCCTCGCCCGGACCCAGGCACCCGAAGAATGACTCGCCCATGAAAGATCAGGGAGCTCCCTGACGCGGCCGCGGAGCCGCCCAGCGCACGCTCCAGCCCACGGTGACAGGGCATTCGCCCGGCCGCGGAGAACCTGGAAATGCGCGACCTCGACTCCACCTGGTTCGAACGGGTGCGCCCCGGCCTGATGGCACTGGCCGGGCGGATCCTGCGCTCGAACGCCGACGCCGAGGACGTCGTGCAGGAAACCTGGCTCAGGTGGCACGAGGCCGATCGGGCGGCCATCGAATCGCCGTTCGCGTGGCTGGCAACCGTGTGCAAGCGCCGCTGCCTGGACCTGCTGCGTTCCCATCATCGCACGCAGGTCGACTATGTCAGCGCGGATCTGCCCGAGCCGGTCTCACCTGCCGATGCGCTGGAAGCAGCCGAACGCGCGGCATCGATCGTGCCCGCGTTCGACCTCGCCCTCACGCGGCTGTCGCCGAAGGAACGTGCGGCGTGGCTGCTGTGCGAAGTCTTCGATCGGCCGTGCGCCCAGGCAGCGGCGAGCTTCGGCTTGAGCGAAGAGGCTTGCCAGAAGCTGGTCGAGCGGGCGCGAGTGCACGTTGCGCGCGAGCGCGCCCGGTTCCCGGCATCCGACGGCCGTCGCCGCCTGGTGCGCTCCTTTCAGTGGGCGCTCGCAACGGGAGATCTCACCGAGCTCACCGGCGCGCTGTCGCGCGATCTGTCGTCGTCATCGTCACTGCATCAACCCAGAGGAGCGCATCATGCCCACGAGCCGCAACGAACCCGTGCTCATCATCGGCGGTGCCGGCAAGACCGGCAGTCGGGTGAACGCACTGCTGAACTCGCGGGGCATCGCGACGCGCCCGGTGTCGCGCTCGACGACGCCGGCCTTCGACTGGACGCGGCCTGATACCTGGTCCGCCGCGCTGAGCGGTGTGCGCAGCGCGTACGTCACCTTCCAGCCCGATCTCGCGGTCGAGGGATCGGAACAAGCGATCGCGCGCCTGAGCGAGATCGCGCGGCTGCGCGGACTGGAGCGGGTCGTTCTGTTGTCCGGGCGCGGCGAGCCAGGCGCGCAACGCGCCGAAGCGGCGCTGCAAGCCTCTGGCGTTCCCTGGACGATCGTGCGCGCCAGCTGGTTCAACCAGAACTTCAGCGAGGGCTACCTGCGCGACAGCGTGCTGGCAGGCGAAATCGCGCTGCCCGCCGGCCCCGTGCCGGAACCGTTCGTGGACGCAGACGACATCGCCGACGTGGCGTTTGCGGCGCTCACCGACTCGCGGCACGCCAACAAGCTCTACGAGGTCACGGGGCCGCGCGCGCTGACTTTCGCGGAAGCTGTCGGCGAGATCGCCGCTGCGCTCGACCGCCCGATCCGCTACGTGCAGATCTCACCGGACGATTTCGTCGTGAGCATGCGCGCCTATGCGTCCGAGGACATCGTGCGGCTGATGCACGAGCTGTTCACGGTCGTGCTCGACGGACGGAACGTGAACGTCATGCATGGCGTGCGCGATGCGCTGGGGCGCGCCCCGCGCGACTTCTCGGACTACGTGCGCCGCACGGCGGCGAGCGGCGTCTGGAATGCGTAGGGACGAATATCGCAAATAACGCAACCCCGGCACCGCGCCGCTACCAGCCGGAGAAGCGCGGCCAGGTTTTCGCGATGCGCGTGCCGCCGTCATCGAGCACGTGATAGCACTCGTGCTGCGCGGCGGTGGCACACGCGTGGTTGGGCAGGATGCGCACCAGCGACCCGACGGGCAGGTCGGGCAGCGGTTGCCTGGAGCCTGTGCGCATCGAAAGGATGCCGTGCTCCTGGTTCGCGCTGCTGACGATGAGATCGCCGTATGGTCGGCCGGCGGCATCGCAGACCAGTCCGTAGCCCTGATCCACCGCCTGGCGCGCGGTGCCGCGATCGCGCGAAGTCGCCATCCACCCGCAGTCGACCAGGATCCAGCCGCGATCGGGGCGATGACCGATCACGGAGGCGAGCACGCTGATGGCGATGTCGTCGATGGCGCACACGCCGAGCCCCGCCATCACCAGGTCGTGGAACACGAACACGCCCGCGCGCACTTCGGTGACGCCCGCCAGGTCGCGCGCGAACAGCGCCGTGGGGGTGGAGCCCACACTCACGACCGGAGACGGAAATCCCGCGGCACGCAGTGTCTGCGCGGAACGGACCACGGCCGCGCGCTCGTTCTCGGCGTCTTCGACGTGCGCTTCGATCTCCAGCCGGTCGTACGAGCCGCCGGCATGCGTCATCACGCCGCGCAGCTCGGCGCGATCGCCGAGCGCTCGGCCGATCTCAACCAGTACGCCGTCGCCAGGGCGCACGCCCGCGCGATGTCCGTCCGAATCGATCTCGATCAACACCGGGATGCGTTCGCGCGCCTCGCGCCCGACGGCGGCCACTGCCTGCGCCTGGTCGACGCTGTCGAGAACGATCGACAGGTCGACGCCTTCGCGTCGCAGCGCGATGACTCGTTCGAGCTTCGCCGGCACGATGCCGACCGCGTAGAGAATGTCGCGCACGCCGCCGGCGGCGAACTGCTCGGCTTCCTTGAGCGTCGAGACGGTCGCCGGACCTTGCGGCGAAGGCATGAGCAGCCGTGCGATCTCCAGGCTCTTCGCGGTCTTCAGGTGGGGGCGCAGCGGCACGCCGAGCCCGCGCAAGCGATCCTTCAGGCGGGCGATGTTCCGTTCCATCCGGCCCGCATCGAGCAGCAGGCAGGGCGTGCGCAGTTCGGCCAGTGTCATCGAAGCGTTCTCCCGTCACCGAACCTCGTTGGCGCGGTGATTGTCGAAGGTCATGTAATTCCGCCAAGTCGGCGAAAAATCAGGAAGGATTTTCATGGATGAAACCCCGCGCCGCACCCACCGGCATCCAACGCGCCGCCCCCTTTTGACGGGTGCCGATACGGCCGTTACTCTTTCATCCCGACCCCGCTGAGCGAATCATGCCTGTTGGCCCTGCCATCGCTCCCCGTGCCGCCGCCATTCCGTCGCTGGCGGAGCGGTTTCGCGCAACCCGCGCCCTCACGCTTCGACTCACCGGGCCGCTCGCGCCCGAGGACTTCGTGGTGCAGAGCATGCCCGACGCGAGCCCCGCGAAGTGGCATCTTGCGCACACCAGCTGGTTCTTCGAGCAGTTCGTACTCCTGCCGCACCTGCCCGGGTACCGGGTGTTCGACGAGCGTTTCGGCTATCTCTTCAACTCGTACTACGAGAGCGTGGGTCCGCGTCACGGCCGGCCCCAACGCGGCCTCATCACGCGACCCACCATCGACGAAGTGCGCGCGTATCGGGCACATATAGATGAGTGGATGGATCGCTGGTTCGCGAGGAACCCGGGGGCGGGACCATCGGGCGGGCATGAAGCCCGCCCCGCCGCAGCGTCGCAACCGGATGCCGTGGTCGAGCTCGGCATCAACCACGAGCAGCAGCACCAGGAGCTGCTCCTCACCGATCTGAAACACCTGTTCTCGTGCAATCCGCTGTGGCCGGCCTACGGCCGGTTGCCGCAGCCGACCCTGCGCACGCCGACGTCGCTTGCCTTCCGTCGCTTCGGGGACGGTGTGTACGAGATCGGGCATGGCAGCGCGGCGTTCTGCTTCGACAACGAAACGCCGCGCCACCGCGTGTACGTGCACGCCTTCGATCTCGCGGACCGCCTGGTCACGAACGCGGAATACCGCGATTTCATCCGCGCCGACGGGTATGGGAAGCCGGAGCTGTGGCTGTCCGACGGCTGGGCGAGCATCCAGGCCAATGGCTGGTCGCGCCCCATCTACTGGGCGCAGAGCCTGGAGAGCGAGTTCACGCTGGGCGGCGAGCGCGGGCTCGCGCCCGATGAGCCGGTGAGCCACCTGAGCTTCTACGAGGCCGACGCCTTCGCGCGCTGGGCCGGCGCGCGGTTGCCGACCGAAGCCGAATGGGAAGTCGCGGCGCGCGGTCAGCGCGTGCACGGCAACCTGCTGGGCGAAGATTCGCTCCCCGCACACCCGCGCGCCGCCGACACCGACTCCGCGCCGAAGGCGCTCAAGCAACTCTTCGGCGACGTGTGGGAATGGACCTCCTCCGCCTACTCGCCGTACCCCGGCTTCGAGCCGCTGGTGGGCGCGCTGGGCGAATACAACGGGAAATTCATGGCCAATCAATTCGTACTGCGCGGCGGCTCCTGCGCCACGCCCGCATCGCACATTCGCGCCTCGTACCGCAATTTCTTCTATCCGCAGGCGCGCTGGCAGTTCTCCGGCATCCGGCTGGCCATAGGTGCCTCATGAGCCCGCACGGCGCCGCTGCTATTGTTACGGCGCCGCCGAGCGAAGGCGCGCTGCTCACCGAGGTGCTCGAGGGCCTGAGGTCGTATCCCAAGCGGCTGCACCCGAAATACTTCTACGACGAGGCAGGCTCCAAGCTCTTCGATCGCATCACCGAGCTGCCCGAGTACTACCTCACGCGCACGGAGATCGCGATCCTCAAAGCGCGCCTGCCCGCGTTCGCGCGCGAGTTCGGCCATCACGCGCGCGTGATCGAGCCCGGGAGCGGTGCGAGCCTGAAGACGCGGATCCTGCTCGATGCGCTGCAGGCGCCCGCGGCGTACGTGCCCGTGGACATTTCGCCGACGTATCTCGAGGAGGCCGCGGCCGAGTTGCGCGCACGCTATCCGGCCGTGGACATCCTGCCGGTGTGCGCGGACTTCACGCAGGCGTTCACGCTGCCGGGGGGCCTGCGCCCGTTCGATCGCACGCTGGTGTTCTTTCCCGGCTCCACCATCGGCAACCTCGAGCCGCGCGAGGCGATCCGCATGCTCGAGACCATGGGTCGCATGGCGGGACGCTATGGCAAGGTCATCGTGGGCGCGGACCTCAAGAAGGATCCACGCATCCTGGAAGCGGCTTACAACGACCAGCAGGGTGTGACCGCGAAGTTCAACCTCAACGTGCTCATGCACCTGAACCGGCGCTTCGACGCGACATTCGATCCAGACGCGTTCCATCACTACGCGTTCTGGAACAAGCGCGCCTCGCGCATCGAGATGCACCTGGTCAGCAATGACGACCAGACCGTGCGCATCGCCGGGCGGCGCATCCTGTTCGCGCGCGACGAGAGCATCTGGACCGAAAGCTGCCACAAGTACGACCTCGCGCAGCTGCGCACCATGGCGCGCCAGGCCTCGATGAAGGTCGAGGACGTGTGGATGGACGATCGACAGATGTTCAGCGTGCAGATCATGTCATTGTCTTAGGCGGTGCCGGGGTTGACTTATTGGCGATATTTGCGCCTTGGCAAATATCGCCAATAGGTCAACCCCGGCACCGAACCTGCTGCGGGAGGGCTCATGGCGAATACAGTCGCGGACATCCGCAATCTCGCTCTCATCGGACCGGCCGGCTCCGGCAAGACGCTGCTGGCCGAGGCGCTGCTCACGCAGGCCGGCGCCATCCGCGCGAAGGGCAGCCTGCAACGCGGCACCACCGTGTGCGATTTCGATCCGCAGGAAAAGAAACTGCAGCACTCGCTGGATGCCGCGATCTGCACGTTCGAAACCGACGGCACCCGCGTCAATCTCATCGACACTCCCGGCTATCCCGATTTCATCGGCCGCTCCTTGAGCGTGCTCGAAGCCGTGGAGACGGCCGCCCTGGTCGTGAGCGCGACCTCGGGGGTGGACCCGATCACGCAGCGGCTGATGGACTTCGCGCACGACCGCGAGCTGTGCCGCATCGTCATCGTCAACAAGATCGACAGCAAGGAGGCCAAGACGGCCGACGTGCTGGCACAGATCCGCGAGCAGTTCGGGCGCGAGTGCCTGCCGCTGAACCTTCCCGCCGAAGGCGGCAGAAAAGTAGTCGACTGCTTCTTCCAGCCGCGCGGCGACGCCACCGATTTCTCCGGCGTGGAAGCAGCCCACACCGAGATCATCGACCAGGTGGTGGAGCTGGACGAAAAGCTCATGGCGCTCTACCTCGAGCAGGGCGAGGAGCTCGACCCGCAGCAGCTGCACGATCCGTTCGAACAGGCGCTGCGCGAAGGCCACCTGATCCCGGTCTGCTTCGTGTCCGCGGAAACGGGCGCGGGTATCGCCGAACTGCTCACAGTGTTCCGCAAACTGATGCCGAACCCGGCCGAGGGCAACCCACCGCCGTTCCTCAAGGGCGAAGGCGAGGAAGCCGAACGCGCTGAGGTCGCGCCGGACCCGGCGAAGCACGTGGTCGCCCACGTGTTCAAGGTCACCGTGGATCCTTTCGTCGGCAAGCTCGGCCTGTTTCGCGTGCACCAGGGAACGGTGAGGACGGGCTCGCAACTCTTCGTCGGCGACGGGCGCAAGCCTTTCAAGGTCGCGCACCTGTTCCGCCAGATGGGCAGGGAGCATCACGAGATCCAGCAGGCGCTGCCCGGCGACATTGCCGCCGTGGCGAAGGTCGACGAGCTGCACTTCGACGCCGTGCTGCACGACTCGCACGATGAGGATCATTTCCACCTGAAGTCGATCACCTTCCCGCCGCCGATGCTCGGCGTGGCGATCGAGCCGGAGCGGCGCGGCGAGGAACAGCGGCTGTCGGATGCGCTACACAAGGTCGTCGCGGAGGACCCGTGCGTGCGCGTCGAGCACCACGCCACAGTGAACGAGACGGTGCTGTACGGCATGGGCGAGCTGCACCTGCGCGTGCTGCTCGAGCGCATGACGGAGCGTTACGGCGTGCACATCAAGACTCACCCGCCCAGCATTCCTTATCGCGAAACGGTGGTGCGGCCGGCGGAAGGCCACTGCCGGCACAAGAAGCAGACCGGCGGCGCCGGCCAGTTCGGCGAGGTGTACCTGCGCATCGAGGCGCTGCCGCGCGGCACGGGCTTCGAGTTCGAGGACGAAGTGGTGGGCGGTGCCATACCGAACCAGTTCATTCCGGCCGTCGAGAAGGGCGTGCGCCAGGTGCTGGGCGAAGGCGCGATCGCGGGTTATCCGCTGCAGGACATCCGGGTCACCGTCTACGACGGCAAGTACCACCCGGTGGACTCCAAGGAAGTCGCGTTCGTGTCGGCGGGGCGCAAGGCGTTCCTCGATGCGATCGGCAAGGCGAATCCCATCGTGCTCGAGCCCATCGTGAAGGTGGAGATCGTCGCGCCGTCCACGTCGATGGGGGACATCACCGGCGACCTTGCGACCAAGCGCGGCCGCATCAACGGCAACACCACGCTCGCGGGCGGACGCGTGTCGATCAGCGCGCTGGTGCCGCTCGCGGAGCTCAACGAATACCAGTCGCGGCTCAAGTCGCTGACGGGCGGCGAGGGTTCCTACACGATGGACCTCAGTCATTACGACCCGGTGCCGCCGCGCAAGCAGCAGGAACTGATGAACGCGTTCCGGCCGCGGGCGGAACAGGACTAACGGGCAATCGACAAGAAAACGCCCACTCACTACCCTTTGCACATCGGACCGCGGGAGGAAAAGGGGACAGTCCCCTTTTTCGGGTGTGCTGAGATTCGATGAGTTCGAGCTCGACGAGGAAAACGCGCTTCTGACCCGGGCAGGGAGTCCCGTCCAGCTGCCGCCAAAGGCGTTTGCCCTGCTCTGCACGCTCGCGAACAGCGCCGGCAAGCTCACTCGCAAGGATGCGCTGCTGGATTCGGTGTGGGGCCACCGGCACGTCAGCGAATCGGTGCTCAAGACCACGGTGAGCCAGCTGCGTGCCGCGCTGTCGGACGACGCCTCGAAGCCGCGCTACATCGAGACCGCGTCGCGCCTCGGCTATCGTTTCATCGGCCGCGTGCAGAGCGGCGGTTCTACCGGTGCGGCACCCCCCGCCTCCGAGATCGTCGTGCCACAGGGTGGCAGCGGCGAGCATCTCGCGGCACGCGCGACTCCCGAGGATGACGTACCACCAGCGGCGCTCGCCCCATTGATCGGCCGCAAGAACGCGCTGGCACGCATGCATCAGGCCTGGCGCAGCGCGCAGACCGGCAAGCGCGAACTGTTCCTGGTGGCAGGAGACCCCGGCGTCGGCAAGACGCGGCTCGTGGAAACGTTCGTGAGCGAAGTGCGACCGGCTGTGGTGGCGTACGGCCAGTGCGTCGAGCAGTTCGGTCCCGGTGAGCCATATCTGCCGGTACTCGAGGCCGTCGGCTCACTGTGCCGTCGCTTTCCCGAGATGCCGCCCATGCTGCGCTCGATTGCACCAACGTGGCTCCTGCAGCTTCCCTGGCTATGCAGCGAGTCCGAGCGCGCCACGCTGTCGCGCGAGCTCGCGGGCACGCACCAGGAGCGCATGGTACGCGAGCTCACCGAGCTGATCGCGCGCTTCACGGAGAAACACCCGCTCCTGTTCATCACCGAGGACCTGCACTGGGCGGACCTCGCGACGCTGCGGCTCATGGCGCGTTTCCCGCGCGTGCACACGCCCACGCGCGTGCTGTGGCTCGGCAGTTTCCGCCTCACGCAAGTCGTGGCCGAGGACCATCCGCTGCAGGCAATCCGCCAGGAGCTGCGACTGCACAAGCTGTGCAACGAAGTGGCGCTCGAGCCGTTCTCGGAAAGCGAGGTGGGCGAATACCTGCAGAGTCGTACCGCGCAGGCGCAGGTGCCCGAGGCTTTCGTGCGGCGCCTGCATGCGCACACCGACGGCCTGCCCCTGTTCGTCGCCAACGTAGTCGACGCGCTCGTTTCGCAGCAAGACGATCGATCGCCCGCGGACGCGGCCTGGCTCAAGGCCTCCGCGAATTCGGCCTTGCCGGTGCCGGACAACCTCACGGGTGCCATCGAGAAGCAGATCGGTCGGCTGTCCCCGCAGACGCGCGCGCTGCTCTCCGCGGCGAGCGTGTGCGGCATGGAGTTTCACGCGCGCACGCTCGCGGACGTCCTGGGTGAGAACCTGGCGGAAGTCGTCGAACGCTGTGACGAGCTGGTGAAGCACCAGTACTGGCTTCGGCACGTCGCCATCGTGGAGCTGCCCGATGGCAGCTTCGACACCCGCTACGTGTTCGCCCACGCGCTCTATAAGCACGTGTTCTACCAGGGCATCGGCGCAGCGCACCGCACGCAGCATCATCGTGCGGTCGCGAGATCGCTCCTGGAGAGTCGCAAGGCGGGCATCGCCGTCACCGCAGCCGAGCTCGCGGCACATCACGAGCTCGGCCACGAAACGCTGGCCGCGCTGCACGCCTACGCCGAAGCCGCGATCAGTACGCTCAACGCTTTTGCTCCGAGCGAAGCGGTCGATCTCACGGATCACGCTCTCACCTTGCTGCCGCGCTGTCCCGAGGGCCCGGCGCGCCTCGCGGCCGAGCTGGCACTGCGCACGCATCGCGGCGTGGCGCTCACGGTGCTGCACGGTGCGGGCTCGCAGGAGGCCCGCACCGCGCTCGCACACGTGCGCGATCTCTGCGATCGTATGCCACCCTCGCCCGCGCTCGCGATGGCGCTCAACGGTCTAGGCTGGGCGCACGTCGGCCGTGCGGAGTTCGACGAAGCGGTGGCAATCGCGCGCCGGCTGGAGGCGATGCTCGCGGCCGAGCCCAATCCCGTGCTGGTGGTCGTCGTTTCCAATCTGCTCGGCTTGTGCCTCGGAGTCCGGGGAGAGCACGACGAGGCCTGCGCCTGGCTGGAGCGCGGCATCGCGGCTTCCAGCACGCTGCCGCAGAAGGTGCCGACCGGGTCCTTCATCTTCGATCCGGAAGTGTCGATGCGCCTGCATCTCGCGGTGCCGCTCCTGCTGCGCGGCAAGAGTGAGCAGGCGCTCGCGCAGCTGGCTGCGGCCACGCAAATAGCCGAGAGCAGCGGGCATCCGATGTCGCGCATGCTCACCCACTGGATCGGCGGATTGATCGACCTGCGCCTGGGCAACCTGGAGCGCATCGCCGAGCGCGCGCAGGCCATGGAGCGGCTCTACGCCACCACGCTCATGCCGCAAGCCGAGGGACCGTCGTTGTGGCTCCGCGGGCTGGTCGAGATGCATCGAGGCGATGCGCAGCGCGCCTTCGACCTCATCGCGCGCGGCATTGCATCGCGCGAGCGCTACGGCCTGATTGCGGGTCTGCTCGAAGTGCGCGGCTACGCCGTCGCGGCGCTCACTGCGGGTGGCCGCTGGGCGGAAGCGCGCGCGCTGATCGACGAGACGATGAAACTGGCGCGCTTGCGGGCAGAAACCATCGCATTCCCGAGCCTTCTCGTGCTCCAGGCGCGCATTGCCACGGCCCAGGGCGAGCGCGACAGCGCGCGTGCCGCCCTGCGCGAGGCACTGCAACTGGCGAGAAAACAGCGAGCGATCGCGCTCCAGATCGACGTGCTCTGCGAGCTCATCGCGCTGGGCGAAGAGCCCGGCGAGGATCGCGCCGCGCTGGCGGCGGCCTACGCCGGCATCACCGAAGGGTTCGACACGCCCAGCTGCCGTCGAGCCCGCCAGCTGCTGTGAATCGACACCGATAACTACTTGTCCTGGCTGAAGAAGACGGTCAACTGAGATCCAGACCCAAACCAGACCGTTGCGAGACGACTTGGGCGGCCCGACTGCCTACTCTGGCACCGTCCCAAGGTCACGCACGAGCATCGCCATGGTTCTCAACGCCCACGCCAGCTACCCGCACGGACAGACATACGTGCTGCGGCTGCATCGCGACGCCTCCCCCTCGCAGGGCAGGATCGTCGGTCGCCTCGAGCACGTGTCCTCGGGACACCAGATTCTGTTCGCATCGGCCGACGAGCTGATCGCCGGCCTGATTCGCGCCGCGGCGCTGGAGAGCGCGGCGGACGAAAGCATCTAGCCCGCCGGGACCGCGTAGAGTTGTCTGCCGCGTGTGCTCATTGCACGCGGCTCGACACTTCGGAGGTGCGTGATGATTCGAGGCGGCTGTCTCTGTGGCGGCGTCCGGTTCGCGATCACTCGGGCTGTCGGACCGTTCGAGCTGTGCCATTGCAGCCGATGCCGCAAGGCCAGTGGTTCGGCCTTCGTGCCCTGGTTGGGTGTACTGCGCGAGGATTTCCGCCTGCTCCAGGGCGAAGAGCTGATTCGCAGGTACGAAGCTCCCCTGCGCGACAAGCTCCCTGCTTATCGCACATCCTTTTGCGGCCGATGCGGCTCGCCGGTACCCGATCCAAAGCTGGAAGGCGCGTGGCTCGAGGTGCACGCCGGCGTACTGGATGACGATCCGGGCCTTCGACCCGAGAGACACATCCTGGTGGAGACGAAATCGTCGTGGTTCACGATCACTGACGCGCTGCCTCAACTGGACAGAGCGGCCCTCACCACCCTTCGAAACAGCATCGCGTCGCCACAGTGAGGGATTCGCCCTCCCATGGAGGTCTGGCTGCACGAAAAATGTGAATGTCCCCTTTTATTCCTTGGGTGCGACGTAGTCGGAGGGCTTGTCCGAGCCGCCGCCGAAGAAGAACTTCTCCATCTCCGCTTCGAGGAACTTGCGCGCTTTCGGCTCGATCGGCGTGAGGCGGTACTCGTTGATGAGCATGGTCTGGTGCTGCACCCACTTCGCCCACGCTTCTTTCGACACGCCCGCGTAGATGCGTTTGCCCAGCTCGCCGGGATACGGCACGTAGTCGAGCCCGGGCGCTTCCTTGCCGAGCAGCACGCAATGAACGGTACGGGCCATGATTACACCAGCGTTCGGATGAGCTGACTGACGGGCGCCGCGAGGCCCAGGGAAAGTGGCGAGGCGGGGTTATACCAGACCCACCGGTCGCCCTCCATCACCGCAGCCGCGCCGCCGCACGTCACGCGCAGCGGCTCGATGTCCAGATCGAAGTGCGTGAACACGTGACGCAGCGGCGTCATCAGCTCGGGCAGCCGCGTCTCCGCCCCGAGATTCTGCGCGCACCAGTTGCGCGCATCCTCCGCGGTGGAGAATTCCGGCAAGCCCCACAGTCCGCCCCAGATGCCGCTCGGGGGCCGGCGTTCGAGCAGCACGCGGCCCTCGTGAACGGCCAGCAGCATGCACGTGCGCTTGAGCTTGCGCGCGGCGCGCGGCTTGGGCGTGGGCAGCTCGTGCTGCCGGTGGGTCGCGCGCGCGATGCAGGACTGCGCCAGCGGGCAGACGTTGCACAGCGGCCGGCTGCGCACGCACACGGTCGCCCCCAGATCCATGATCGCCTGCGTGTAGTCCGCCACCCGTGCCGGCGGTGTGTTCCGCTCGGCCAGCTCCCACAGCCGGCCGGCGACGGAGGCTTCTCCTCCGTATCCCTCGACACCGAAGTGACGCGACAGCACCCGCTTCACGTTGCCGTCGAGAATCGGATGCCGCTCGTTGCGCGCCAGCGCGAGAATCGCACCCGCGGTGGAACGTCCGATACCGGGCAGTTCCATCACCTGCTCGAGCGAGCGCGGAAACTCACCGCCGTACGCGGCAACCAGGATCCCGGCCGCGCGGTGCAGGTTGCGAGCGCGGGCGTAGTAGCCCAGGCCCGACCAGCGATGCAGCACTTCATCGAGCGGCGCCCCGGCGAGCGACGTCACGGTCGGAAACCGCGCCATGAATGCGTTGAAGTACGGGACGACCGTGGCGACCTGCGTCTGCTGCAGCATGATCTCCGAGATCCACACGCGGTACGGCGTGCGCCCGCTCTGCCATGGGAGGTCCTTGCGGCCGTGCCGGTCGAACCATGGCAGGAGCGACTGCGCGATGCTCACGATCCGTCGGCCCCCGGGGCGCTGCCGAGATGCTCTCGTTTCTGCGTATCGCGAGCCTGCGCCGCGGTCTCGACGTTGCGAAACAGGCTGAGAGTTCCTTCGCGCAGCGTCTTGATCATGAGCCGCGGACCGAACATCGGCGGCACCCAGAAGTCGGGCTCGATCTCCAGGCGATAGGTCACCTGCGTCCCGCCGTCGCGTACGCGCCATTGCGAGCGCGTCACGCCGTACTTCACGTCGCTCTCCAGCGGCAGTGCGGTCGCGGTGAGCGCGTCGGGGGTGGAAACGATCTCTTCGACGCGCGTCATCGTGCGACACAGCAAGCGCCCCACGCAGCCGCGCAATTTCGTGTGCAGGTGACGCCGGCTCGCGTCGACCCGGCTCTCCAGGATGCGCGGATCGAGGGCTGGATAGCTTTCGTAGTCGGTGAGCACTTCGCCCACCTCCTGCGCGGGCGCCTCGAGCCGCGCCTCGAACTCGACGATGTAGCGTCCGCCGGCGCGGCGCACGTCGAGGCGGTCGACCGCCATCGCCGGCGCATGCACGCTCCACAGCGACAGTGACGACAGCAGCCAGACCACGCCCACCCGGACGACCCGGCGCACGACATCGTGACGTGCGAGGCGCTTCACGGTTTCGGGGTTTCCTCGGGCGGCTTCTTCTTGTTGAAGAGATCGCCGAGCTTCCTGGACAGTTTCTCCGTCAGCTCCTGCTTCTTCTCTTCGACCTTCTCGTTGACCTGCGCCTTCGCCAGGCCCTGCACGTCGGGACGGATCTTGAGGTCCTGAAGCGTGCCGCTGACGCGCACCGGAATCTGCGCCGAGCGCAGTGAAGCCATCTCCGCACCTGCTCCTTCGGGCGGCACCTCGGTGATGTTGGCGGTGAGCCGATAGTCGACCTTGCCGGTCGGGATCTCAAACTTGCCCTCGCCGGTGACCTTGAGGTGCTCAGCATCGATCACGAGGTCGCGATTCTCGAGCACGCCGTTGCGCACCTCGGCCGTGCCCTGCAGGGACTTGAAGCGAGTCTCCCCCGTGCTCGGTTGCGCGGGCGCCGGCTGGCGATCGAAGAGAGCACGGGCGCGGCGCAGCTCCCACCACAGGTCCGCACCCTTGATCGCGCCATTCTGCACGTTGAACTCGATGCGTCCGTCGAGCGAGTTCTTGATCAGGTTCGTGTCGTTGCCCCGCCCCGCGAGCACGGCCTTGAGATTGCCCTGCCCCATCACGCGCTCGGATTCGAACATCTCCCTGAACAGCGAGGCGAAGTCGATCGAGGTCAGCGTCTCGTCCACGCTGAGCCTGGCCGCATCGCCGCGCGCGTCCAGGGCGATGCTGCCGCGATGGGCGCCGCCATACAGCTTCGCCTGCGAGGGATTGACGCGCACGAGGCCGTCGATCGCATCGACGTTCACCTGCACGTCGCTCATCTTCAGGCCCGCCACGGTCAGCTGGCCGATGCGCAGCTTGCCCTGCGCGTTGAGCTTGCGCAGGGCTTCCACGGGCAACTCCACCGGTTCGTCGTCAGCCGCGCTCTCTTTCTTCTCCTCCTCGGGACCGGAGTAGCGGTCGAGATCGAGCTGGTCGACGGCGAGATCGAAGCGCAGTGCGGTCTTGTCGAAATCCGCGATGCCCGCAGTGCCCGTCGCGCGTGTCTGGTCGAGCGTCAGCGTCAGATCCTCGAGCATCGCGCTCTTGTCCGTCGCGTTGAGCCTGGCGTCGAAGGCCACGCTCTTGAGTGCCTCCGGATCCCGGGTCTGCGGCGCCTCGATGCCGAGCTGCTGCATCAGATCGCGTGGAGAAACCGGCGCGAGCGCGAGGGTGCCGGTGAAAGCGGGCGCATCGAGAATCTTCGCGCCCTGCAACGCGCCCGCGAGCTTCGCACCGGCGGCACTGAGCTCGAACTTCGGAAGAGCCAGCGTCTGCGCCTTCAGGTCGGCGACGAGGGAGGGGCTGCGCAGCGCCACCTGCATCTCGCGAGCGTCGCCTTTCTGTTCACCCTCCGGCGGCAGCGTCGCATCGAGCTCCAGGTCGGCCAGTGAATAGCGCTCCGCCTCGGTGTCGAGCGTCGCCACGGTTTTCATGCGGATGAACTTGGCGGGCGTGCCCTCGCCCTCGTCCATCGCAAACTCGAGCTGCAGCTCGACCGGCTCCCCGCTCTCGATGCGGCCCGTCTCCAGGTCCAGCTTCTCGAGCCGCGTGCGACTCGCGTTGGCCAGGTCGCGGTAATCGAGCGAGGAATTCTTCACGCTCACGCCGGCGATCGACGGAATCTCGGTCTTGCCCTGCGGCGGCGGCGGGGTCTCGGCCTTGGGCTCGGTAAGGTCCGCCCAATTCGTCTTGCCCTGCGCATCCTTCACCAGGTTCACGCGCAGTCCCTCGATCTCCAGGCGCCGCACCTGCATCTCACCGCTGAGCAGCGGGATCAGCTTCACTCCGACGTCGGCACGCTCCAACGTCAGGAACGGCCCCTGGCCGAACCCAGGCGCATTGCCCAGCTGGGCTCGCCCCGTCTCGAGAGCAAGCCACGGAAATACTGAGAGTTTCAGATCGCCCTCGAGCGTGAGGTCGCGGCCCGTGCGATCCTTGACGGCCTGAGCGATCTCGTCCTTGTAGTCGTTCGGATCGACGACGATCACGACCGTTATCAGCACGATCGCGATCAGCGCGATCAGTCCACCGAGCACCCACGCAACGACTTTCACCGGACGCATCGCAACCCCTTGTCGCATCGCAGCACGAACCGGCCGTCATTCTAGCAAGCGGCTGATTCTCTGAGAGTAAACACGCCCGGGCACTGCCCGGGATCCGCAGCGGCACCTGCTCTGAGACCACCCCGGGCGGCTCCAGATTCAGGCTCATTTACCGATAACGGGGCATCGAAGAACGGATTTCCCGATGCGATCTGGGCTCGCCCTCAAACTCCTGCTGCTGCCGGCCGCCGCCACAGGGCTTCTGCTCTGGGTCGCCGCCGTGGCGTTCGACCTGCCCGGCGCCCGCGAGCAGATCACCGCGCTCCTGCTCGGCTGGGTGGTCATCGCGAGCGCTTGGAGCTGGTGGATCGCGCGGCAGGTGCGCCGCCCTCTGTCCGCACTCCTCACCGCCATCCGTGAATTGCGCGCCAACCCGCAATCGACGTCGAGCCTGCCGGTGCACTCGGCCGACGAGTTGGGCGATATCTCCATTGCCTTCAACGACATGGTTTTGCAGCTGCGTCAGCGCGAGGCCGATGCGCTCTGCGCTGCCGAGCGCGTCAACGCAGTGAACCGCGACCTGCACGGCGAAGTGCAGGAGCGACGCCAGGCCGAAGCGGCGCTCAAGCGCACCAGCGAGTTCCTGCAGATGGCGCAGAGCGCGGGCGGCATCGCGCTGTTCGACCTGGATCTGCGCACGGGCCTGGTGCAGGGTTCCGATCTCTTTTTCCAGCTGCTGCAGATCGACGTGCGCGACCGCATGATCACGCAGGAGCAGTGGATGGCCTC
>DASTQG010000220.1:0-2890 GCA_035761885.1 Steroidobacteraceae bacterium
TCGGACATAGGCGCGCAGCATTGAATCAGCCGGGCGCGACGTCAACAGGAAATTGCGAAGAACTAGGCGGCGACGCGGTCGACCAGCAGGACGGTGCCGTCGACGCCGGTGACACGCGCTTTGGCGCCCGCCGGCAGGTTCGGACCGCGGATCGCCCAGTCGCGGTTGCCCAGGCGCAGGCGCCCGGCGCCGTTCTGGATGCCCTGCTCGAGCACGACGACCTGACCGATGTGACTGTGGCCCGAGCGATGGCTCGCGAGCGGGCTGTTCATTTCGCGCTCGCGCGCGCGATGCTGCCGCCAGAAGTACACGGCAAACACGGTCGCAGCGAAGATCACGAACCAGGTCATGGCAGCTCTGTAGTGGAAAAGGCAGTGGAAGCAACGCGCAGAGTAGCAGCGAGCGCTTGCGGGAAACGATGAGCGGAGTCACACAACCCGCGCAGTGTGCCGCTTAACTTAACCAGCTGCTACTACCCGGCGAGCTGTGAGCGAATGCCGGAGTGGCGCTTGAGGTGAACCAGCAGCAGCGAAATGGCGGCGGGCGTGACTCCGGGAATCCGGCCGGCCTGGCCGAGCGTGGCGGGTCGGACTTCGCGCAATCGCTGCCGCACTTCGGTCGACAGCCCGCGCACCTGCGCGTAGTCGAGATCGTCGGGCAGCTGCAGCTCTTCGTGCCGGCGCTGGCGTTCGATTTCGAGCTGCTGGCGGTCGATATATCCGGTGTATTTCGCGAGCACGTCGACCTGCAGGGCGACCTGCTCGACCAATCGCTCGTCGGCATCTGCAGCGCGCATCCATTCCGGCTGCTCGACCGCAGCGAGTGACGTGAGCGAGGTGTAGGAAACCTCCGGCCGGCGCAGCAAGTCGAACGCATGCGCCTCGCGCGTCAGCGTCGGCAGGTCGGCGGGATGAACGACCGCGCGCTCCAGGCGCTCGACTTCGGCGGCCGTGCGATCGCGCTTCGCGACGAACAGGTCCCAGCGCTCGTCGTCGACCAGCCCGAGCTCGCGTCCTCGCGGAGTGAGGCGCAGGTCGGCGTTGTCTTCGCGCAGCAGCAAGCGATATTCCGCGCGACTCGTGAACATCCGATACGGCTCGCTGGTACCGCGCGTAATGAGATCGTCGACGAGCACGCCGATGTAGGCCTCGTCGCGACGTGGCCACCACGGCGCGCGATCCTGCACGCGCAGCGCCGCATTGATGCCGGCGAGGATGCCTTGCGCCGCGGCCTCTTCGTAGCCGGTCGTGCCGTTGATCTGGCCGGCGAAGAACAAGCCGGCGATGAACTTGGTCTCGAGGCTGTACTGTAGGTCGCGCGGATCGAAGTAGTCGTACTCGATCGCGTAGCCCGGCCGCGTGACATGGGCGCGCTCGAATCCTGCGATCGAGCGCACCAGTGCGAGCTGCACGTCGAAGGGCAGGCTGGTCGAAATGCCGTTCGGGTAGACCTCGTGCGTCGTCAGGCCTTCCGGCTCGATGAAGATCTGGTGCGACGTCTTGTCGGCGAAGCGATGCACCTTGTCCTCGACCGACGGGCAATAGCGCGGGCCGACGCCTTCGATCACGCCGGTGAACATCGGCGAGCGATCGCAGCCGGCGCGGATGATCGCGTGCGTGCGCTCGTTGGTCGCGGTGATGTGGCAGCAGATCTGCCGTGGATGATCGCTGCGCCGGCCGAGGTACGAGAACACCGGCACGGGCTCGTCGCCCGGCTGAACCGCGAGTCCCGTGTAGTCGATCGTGCGGCCGTCGATGCGCGGCGGCGTGCCAGTCTTGAGCCGGCCGACGCGGAACGGCAACGCGCGCAGTCGCTCGGCCAAGCGGTTCGACGGCGGATCTCCGGCGCGCCCGCCCTGGTAGTTCGTCAGCCCGACGTGAATCTTGCCGCCGAGGAAAGTGCCAACCGTCAGCACGACTGCGCGAGCGCGGAACTCGATGCCTGTTTGCGTGACGACGCCACAGACCCGCTCGCCTTCGACGAGGAGATCGGCGACTTCCTGTTGGAACAGAGTGAGGTTCGGCTGGTTCTCCAGCTTCGAGCGGATCGCCTGCTTGTACAGAACGCGGTCGGCCTGCGCGCGCGTCGCGCGTACCGCCGGACCTTTGCTGGCATTTAGAGTGCGGAACTGAATGCCGCCGCGATCCGCCGCCTGCGCCATCGCGCCGCCGAGCGCGTCGATCTCCTTGACCAGGTGACCCTTGCCGATGCCACCGACGGCCGGGTTGCAGCTCATCTGTCCGAGCGTCTCGATGCTCTGCGTCAGCAGCAACGTACGCACGCCCATGCGCGCCGCGGCCAGCGCGGCCTCGGTGCCGGCGTGCCCGCCGCCTACGACGATGACAGGGAATTCCTCGGGAAAGCGCATGGATAGGGCCGGTTCAGGGGGCGCGTATTGTAGCGAGAGAGTCGGGCTTTAGCCCGACTCCGGCTTCCTGACCCTCTTCAACAGCGTCAACGCCATCGCCACCAGTAGTCCAACCCCTACCACCAGCACGGTCCATAACACGACCAGCCTCACTGGCGTCTGCCGCGGCAGCGGCCTCAGCGCCTGGTCGCCGCCGAGCACGCGCGGAACCTGCGCGAATCCTTCCTCGACGAGTTTCGCGCGTTCGTCCGAGCCGACGTCGGCCAACAACGCATCGCAGCCGCTTGCCGGTGAAACCTCCGCGCGACGACTGCCGAATGCGAGCGTGAACGGGCCGGATCCCTGTGACAGGAATCGCAGCCGCGCGGGGCGATAGCCGACCTCCAGCTGCGTCGCGCGATACAGCTGCGGATCCTTCGCGATCTGCAGCCGCCAGTAGCGGTCGCTGGTCGCGCCGAAATTCGCCGGCGGGCTTTCGCGCCGCTCGGTGTCGGTGCTGATCCGGTACGCCTCGCCGCTCCA
>DASTQG010000221.1:0-15353 GCA_035761885.1 Steroidobacteraceae bacterium
GGTGCGCGATGCCGCGGTGCGCGGACTCGGCCTCGCGCTCCTGCCCAATGCCGCGGCGAAGGAAGACGTGGCGCGCGGCGCACTCAAACGCGTGATGTCCGCGTGGTCGGGACCGAAGGTCCCCGTGCACGCCGTGTTTCCGAACGAGCGACCGCCGACGGCCAAGGTGCGTGCGTTCGTCGATCTGGCCACGGAGATGGCGCTCGCCTAGCCCGCGCGTCTCTCGGCAAAAAGGAAACCCCGTTAGGGGAAGCTGTGCGTGATCGTGACGCCGGCCCAGATCGGCTCGCGGCGGCCGAGCCCGTGGCTCAGCTCCGATGTCTGGTAGCGCACGGCATAGCTCAGTGTGGTGCCGCTTCCGAGCTGGCTGGTGAGACCGACCCAGGCTTCGCCGATCACGTGCTCGACTTCATCCCACCCGAACACGTGCGCGCTGTCGCGGAACTGGCCCTGCAGCAGCGAGTTGTAGGCTCGCACGCGCAGCTTGGCGCCGGCCCAGAAATACAGCTCGCTGGACCCGCGGTTCGGCACCACGGCGGTAGGCTGGACGACGTAGTCGGTGCGTTCCGGATTGAAGCTCCACCACGGCGAGCTGATCGCTCCGAAGCGGGTCGAGACCGCGTAGCTCGCTTCGGTGATGTACCCGATGCTCATCTCCGCCGTGGTCTTGGTCTCCACGAGGCCACTGCCGAAGGCCAGCCGCTGGCCGCGCAGGCGCGATGCGCCCAGCACGTAGCGGAACGTCGGTTCGCCGCCGGCGGAAACCTGGTGGTCATAGCCGCGCGGCAACTCGCTGCCGACGGCCTCGTGGACCACGTCGTGCAGATCGGAGGTCAGTGAAAGGCCGATGATTCCGAGCGTGAAAGCGCTGTGCCGCGCGCGATCCCCCGAAGGGTCCACGTACTGGCGCGCGTTGGTCACGTACAGAAGGCTCGCGTACGGGCGATCCCCGGTCTGGATCTCCTCGCTCGTGATGTCTTGCGGCGTGAAACTGGCGATGCCGGCCTGCGCGCTGTGCAGCACCACCTCGCGTCCACGGGGCGAATCCGGCGCATCGCCGTCGACCCACGAGGGTGCCGCCGCGTCCGCCGTCTCACCGAGCGCGAAACGATCGATGCGACGCAACAGCGGGTCGAGCGACCAGCGCGTGTTGCCGAGCTGCGGGCCGCTCACGCTGAATGCGATGCCGCCGGTATAGTCGCGGTCATTCTCGGTGGCGGCGAACAGGTCGTTGTCGATCGCGAGCGACCAGCCACCGTACTGCGCTCCCTCGCGAGAATCCTGGGCGGAGAAGTCCTGCGCGGACGCAGGCGCGCCGAGGCCGAGCACGGCAGCCACAGCAGCGGCTATTGCCACAATCCGGCCTGCTTTGTTCGAAACACGCGCCCGCACGACAATGGCTCCTCTGTTGCTCGCTCGTAGCGTGGAATTCGCGCCCACGCAACGAGGGGATTCATCTGAGTTGCGACGTTACGCGCCGCACGCATCGGGAAAAATCACCTGGCGCGAAACTCACTGTTTCCGCCAATGCATGAATCTACGCAGCGATGCTGTACTGCGGATGCGGGAATTGTGGGGAATCAGGGCACTGCGGCGGCAGTGACCGGGGGCGGAAAGTGCATCTGACGCGCGGGCGGGCCGCGCATCTGACGTAAGTCAGGCGTGTTCAGCCCTGCCAGGCGCGGGCTTCAGTTGCAGCGCGGCGGAAGTGCTTCAGACCGTACAGAACGAGCAGAGTGCCGCCGACCGTGGCGGCGAACGAAACGAGCGCGAGCGAGTAGCGCAGCTGCGCTTCGTCCCTGAAGTAATAGTCCGTCACCAGCGCCACCGACGGTGGGCCGAGCACGCCGCCGATGATGCTGATGGTGAAGTAGTACATCGCGGTGATCTGGGCGCGCATATGCGGCGGTGCGATCGTTACCAGCGCGGTTGCACCCGCCGCGGTCGGCGCCGCCGCTCCCAGTGTCGCGGGCACGAAGCACAGCAGTGCCAGCTCTGGTGTGGGCATGAGCGGAAAGGCGACGTAGCCGATTCCGAGAAGCACGAATGCGCCGACGGCCACGCGCAGCGGACCATCGGCATGACGCCTGCCGAGCACGTCGCACAGGTATCCGCCGCCGATGACCCCGATCGCGCCGAACACCATGAGAAGCACGCCGCGCTGGATCAGCACGTCACCCAGCGCGTCCGGCGCGAGGCCATAGGTGCGCACGAAGAAGCTGGGAATCCAGTAACCGACGCCGTACGCGACGATGGTGAGCGTGGAGAACCCGACGAATATCGGTCCGTAACAACGCCCGCGTGCTGTCACGAAGCGCAGCGTCTCGAGAAAGCTCGTGCCTCCGGAAGGCAATGGGTTACGCCGCGCGGGCTCGCGCACGGTGAGCACGAGCAGCGACACGAGGATTCCCGGCACGCCGACGATCACGAATAGGAGCTGCCACGGCGCCAGCGTGCCGATACCAGCGATTTCGAGCGGACCGAGCGCGACGATGCGCGGATACAGCGCAGCACTGATGATGTAGGCGACGCCGCTGCCTACCGAGACGCCCATCGTGTAGACCCCGATCGCGCGCCCGATACGCTCGCGCGGAAAGTAGTCGCGCAGCATCGAGAGAGCGGGAGGTGACAGGGCGGCTTCGCCGACGCCGACTCCGACGCGAGCGAGGAACAGTTGCCAGAAGCTGGAGGCGAGGCCACAGAAGGCGGTCATCCAGCTCCACACGAAGATGCCGGCGCAGATGATCAGGCGGCGACTGGAGCGATCGGCGAGCCACGCGATGGGAATGCCGAAAGCGGTGTAGAAGATCGCGAACGCCGGTCCCATCAGCCAGCTGATCCGGGTGTCGCTCAGGCCCAGGTCGGCCTTGATCGGTTCCACCAGCAGGCCGAGGAGCTCGCGATCCACGAACGACAGGATGTAGGCGATCAGCAGGACGGCGACGGCGTACCAGGCATAACCCGGGCGCGGATACGGCACGTCGGTTGCGGCGGCGATGCTCGCGGGTGGGGATGTCGTCACTGGGCCGCATTCTTGCCCCCGCCGGCGGCATCGGCAACACTCGTGCGATGAAAATTCCCGAGATTCTGATCGTCGAAACGCTGCACCAGCCAGGCAGCCTCGCGCGCGTGCTGCAGGTGATCGGCGACGCCGGCCTCACCATCGAGCACTTGAGTTCCCTGCGTCGCGAACAGGGCCGCACACTCTGGGAAATCACGCTGGAGATGGACGAGCAGCACGACAGCTCGCTGTTCGAGCGCATCGACGCGTTGCCGACCGCGCGTTTCGTGGGCAAGTCGGACCGCGTGTTCAACCGGCACAAGGGCGGCAAGATTCGCCTCTCCTCGAGCCTGCCGATCAATACGCAGCAGGTGCTGCGCGACATCTACACGCCGGGAGTTGCACGCGTGTGCCTGGCGATCCAGAAGGACCCGGCGCTCGCGTTCGAGTACACCAACCTCGGCAACACGGTGGCGATCGTCACCAACGGCACCGCAGTGCTGGGTTTGGGCGACATCGGCGCGCTCGCGGGACTTCCGGTGATGGAAGGCAAGGCCGCGCTGTTCGCCGAGCTCGTCGGCATCACCGGCGTTCCGATCCTGCTGGAGGAGAAGTCGACGCAGGGCGTGGTGGAGGCGGTCACGCGCATCGCGCAGTCCTTCGGCGCCATCCAGATCGAGGACATCGCCGCGCCCGAGTGCTTCGAGATCGAAGCGCTGCTGCGTCAGCAGCTGTCAAAGCCGGTGCTGCACGACGACCAGCACGGCACCGCGGTGGTCGCGCTGGCCGCGCTCATGAATGCCACTCGCCGTGTCGATCGTTCGCTGCAGACCAGTGTGATCGGTCAAATCGGCCTGGGCGCCGCCGGGCTCGGTATCGTGCGGTTGCTCCGTTCGCAGGGTGCAGCGCGTGTGCTGGGTGCGGACCTGAGCGCGGCGGCGCTCGCGCGCCTGAAGGACCTGGGCGGTACGCCGGCGACTCTCGACGAGATCATGGCCGTCGCAGACGTCGTGATCGCGACGACCGGCGTCCGTGGCCTGATCAAGCCGGAAATGGTGCGCAAGGGGCAGATCATCCTGGCGCTCTCCAACCCGGATCCCGAGATCGAGCCGCTGCTCGCACTGGAACGCGGCGCCGCGTTCGCGGCCGACGGTAAAGGGATCAATAACGTCCTGGGGTTCCCAGGGCTGTTCCGCGGGGCGCTCGATGCCCGCGCCACGCGCTTCACCGACGCGATGCTGATCGCGGCGGCGAGTGCGATCGCCCAGCGGGCCAGCGACCAAGACCTCGTGCCCGATCCGCTCGACAAGAACCTGCACGCAGCCGTGGCGGAGGCCGTGCGAGCCGCGGCCTGGGATAATCCGCCTTTCTAGATACGCAGGCCCGCGCGGCGATACAGGTGGCCGAGCAGCCAGAGCGGCCCGATCAGCAGGAACTGCACGTCCTTGAAGAACGAGGGTCGCTTGCCCTCGTAGACGTGGCCGATGAACTGCCCGATCCACGCCAGCACGAACAGTGCAACGCAGATCACCCACAGGGGCGTGGACAGCGAGTCGAGCCACGCGAGCAGCGCGGCGATGACGATCACCAGCAACAACATGCCCAAGCCGAGCCGTGGGGAGAGCGCGAAATAGTAGATCAGCGCCGCGGCAGCGACGATCGTTCCCCAGTTGAGCCAGGGTGAGAGTTGCGTGAAGGCCTGTGGCACGGGCAGCGCCCACAGCAGGCCGACGACGCTCAGCACGATCACGGGTACGCAGATCCAGTGCAGCAGCTTGTTCGTGGGATGGCTGTGCGACTCGGCGTACTCGTCGAACCAGGTGCTGACGCTGCGCATTGCAACACTCGTCGGTTGCGCGGGGACGTGCAAAAGTTACGCTGCGATGAGCTGCTCGGCAAGGCGAAAGCGTGACCCTCGTCGCGTATTGGAGACGGCGTCCGCCGCGACGGCCTGGCGAACTGCGGCTATGATCTAGCGCCTAATTTCAGCGTGGCCCGCGGCTGCACGGGGCTCGTAAGCGTTTCACCGTGCGTTCAGCCTCGCCGCGCCAGACTTCGCGATACGGGTCTGCCAAAGCATCTGTCAGTTGGAGGAAATGTATGAATCGTATGCCTCTATGGAAGTCGTTCACGCTTGCGGGCGCCGCCCTTGGCGTACTGCTCGCTGGTTGTTCGACTGTCAATCCGTACACGGGTGAGAAGCAGACGAGCAAGGCCGCCAAAGGAGCCGGCATCGGTGCGGTTGCCGGTGCAGTCGCCGGCATGCTCACGGGCGACGATTCGAAGGAACGCAAGGAACGTGCGCTGATCGGTGCCGGCATCGGTGCCATCGCCGGCGGCGGCGTCGGCTACTACATGGACGTGCAGGAAGCGAAGCTGCGCCAGCAGCTCGAAGGCACGGGCGTGAGCGTCACGCGCATCGGCGACAACATCACGCTCAACATGCCGGGCAACGTCACGTTCAAGACCGACAGCTCGGACCTGAACGGCAACTTCTTCTCGGTCCTCGACTCGGTCGGGCTGGTACTGAAGGAATACGAGAAGACCATCATCGAGGTCGCGGGGCACACCGATAACACCGGCGAGGACGCGTACAACCAGGCGCTCTCCGAACGCCGCGCACGCACGGTGGCGCAATACCTGACGAGCAAGGGCGTGATGGATCAGCGCATCATCACGATCGGCGCCGGCGAGACGCGTCCGGTCGCGAACAACTCGACGCCCGAAGGCCGCCAGGCGAATCGCCGCGTCGAGCTCACGCTCGCGCCGATCACCGCAGGCTGAGCAAGCGCTGCCTTTCCGCCCTTCTCGGCGGAGCGGCCATAAAAAAAGCCCGGCGAAAGCCGGGCTTTTTACTTTTCCATGCCGCTCAGCGTACTCAACCCTCCAAAGCCGCCTGCGGCGCGACGATGGCGCGCAGCTTGCGGATCGCATTCGCCTCGATCTGACGAATGCGTTCGGCCGACACGCCGTAGCGCTCCGCCAGCTCGTGCAGCGTCGCCTTGTGCTCGCTCATCCAGCGGCTGCTGAGAATGTCGCGGCTGCGTTCGTCGAGCGTGCGGAAGGCCGCTGCCACGCTGTCCGCGGTCGCGTCCTCCCATTCCTCGTTCTCGACCGCGAGCGCCGGATCCGAGTCGGGGGCAGGCAGGTACATCGCGGGTGTGTACGCCTCATCGTCGTCGCTTTCGACCACGGGATCGAACGACAGATCGCGCGAGGACAGCCGCTTCTCCATCTCCGTGACTTCCTCGGGCGACACCCCGAGGTCGCTCGCCACCGCGAGTCGCTCGCTCTCGCTGAGCCAGCCCAGGTTCTTCTTGAGCTTGCGCAGGTTGAAGAACAGCTTGCGCTGCGCCTTGGTGGTCGCAACCTTCACCAGGCGCCAGTTGCGCAGCACGTACTCGTGAATCTCCGCGCGAATCCAGTGCACGGCGAACGACACGAGCCGCACACCGACATTCGGGTCGAAGCGCTTCACGGCCTTCATCAGGCCGACATTGCCTTCCTGCACCAGGTCGCCGATCGGCAGTCCGTAACCGAGATAACCGCGGGCGATGTGCACGACGAAACGCAGGTGCGACATCACCAGCTCGCGCGCGGCCTCCAGGTCGCCCTCGTCACGCAGTCGGCGCGCAAGCTCCATTTCGTGCTCGCGGCTGAGCACCGGCACGCGCGACACGCGATCCACATATGCATCGAAGCTCCCCAGCGGACCTGCGAGGAGCGTGTCATGGGTCTTCAAAGCCAGAGAGTTGTTCATCTGTCCGGAAAACCTCCCGATGAATGCCGGATGCCTTACTGGGGTCACCCGGCGAAGCAGATATTAGCAGTCCGGTGCTTAGAGTGCTAAGGGTCGGTCGCGTTCACTGCGACGCGGCAACGTTAGTCAGATCAATGTGTTACGTAACGCACGGCGCGGCCCGGCCTCGGCATGACAGTCGTGCCGCTGGCGCAAGGGTGGTGGGCGGGAGGAGCGGGCCCTCCCAGCCTTCGGCGTTGAATCGGAGCCCTCATCCGGTCATTCTGCGCGCGCGCTTCCAGGAGATGCCGATGCGCTCGCCGCGATCAGTCCGCGCTCTGAGTCTCGCCTGTCTGTGCCTGCCAGCACTGCTTGCGGGCTGCAGTCAGCGGCCCTCCGACACGCCGACCCCTTCGTCCGAACCGCAGGCCGTGAGCCTGGAGAACACGCACTGGCGGCTGGTGCAGATCGCGGGGCAGCCCCCGGTCGTCACGGCTGCGGATCGTGCCGAAGCCTATTTCATCCTGATGAGCGACGGCCGGCAGATGCAGGGCTTCAGCGGCTGCAATCGCATGGGTGGTCCGTACGTGACCGAGGGGCGAAGCCTCAAGTTCGGTGCGGTGCATGCGACCAGGATGGCGTGCACGGATCCGCGCAATCCGGAAGCCGGCTTGCTCGATGCGCTGCAAGGGACCGCCGGCACGCGCATCACGAACGACCAGCTCGAGCTGCTCGACGCCAACGGCGCCGCGCTCGCAACCTTCCAGGCCAGAATCAACCCCGCGGAGTAGACATCATGCGTACAGGCGTTGCCGCATCGAGCGCGATCCTCACGGCCGCAGGGCTCCTCGCCGCGTGCGTCGTCGTGCCGCCGAAGCAGATGGGAGGCGCCGACGCACAGCAGCCGGCGGATTCCGCGGTCGTGAAGATGATCGCCGGCTCGCTGCTGCCCGCGCTCTATCAAGGCGATCTGCCCTGCGCGGACTGCGCGGGCCTGCGTTACTCCGTGGACCTGCGACCGGACAGCGTCTACTTCATGCGCACCACGTACCTGGGCAAGGGCGGCCCGCAAGGTACGAGCTACGATGACATCGGGCGCTATTCACTGTCCCAGGACGCGCGCACGCTCACGCTGCAGGGCGGCCGCGAGCCCCTGTCGTTGTATTTCGAGAATTCCGTGACCCTGCGCGTGCTGGACCGCTCCGGTCAGCGCATCGACTCGGACCTCAACTACTACCTCAAGAACGTGCCTAGCTACCAGCCGCTCGAGCCACGCCTGGCCATGCGCGGCATGTATTCGTACATGGCGGACGCCGGGCGCTTCCGCGAGTGCCGTACGCAGCTGGATCTTCCGGTTGCGCAGAGTGCCGACAATCGCGCGCTGGAAAGCGCCTACGGAACGGCGCGCCCGCAGCCGGGCCAGCCGGTGATGGTGAGCCTCCAGGGCCGCATCGCCATGCAGCCGAAAATGGAAGGTGAGGGCCTGCAGCCCACGCTCGTCGTCGAGAAGTTCGAGAAGGTCTCGCCGGGCGAATCCTGCCAGGGAGCTCCCTGAACGGCAGCCCCGTGCCCGCTGCTCCGCGGGCGTTTTGATCACGCGCTCAGCGCCGCGGCAGCAGCCTTTCGCGCCGCAACTCCCGCGTCACGGTCTCCGCGACGTCCCTGACCACGGTTTCCACCAGCGTCGGCCGCTGCGTGTGCGCAACGCCCGACCACAGCAACTTGTTCTCCGTGAGCGAGTACACGTTCACTTCCACGTCCAGGGTCGTCTGCTCGGTCAGGTAGGTGGGCTCCGTCACCGCGGCGTACGTGAAGCCGTAGTAGTCCCAGAGTTTCATGTACTGCGTAGGTACGGGATCGCGCTGTTCCTTCACCTCGACCCGGCTGCCGAGCAAGCGGATCGTCACCGCACCGTCCACGCCGGCCTCGGTGAGGGCCGCGCGAACCTTTTTCATGTCGCCGCGCGCATCGTCGGGAATGATCTTCGAAGCGGCGACCGCGTCGGGCCCCATCTGGTTGACCATCTCCGCCTCCGCGAGGCGTCGTTGCGGTCCGTCGTTGTGGATGGCCATGGCGGCGACCTTCTGGAAATCGAGCTTGCGCACGTCCGGGTCGCGGTATTTCGTGGTCAAGCTCGTCATGCTGCCGCAGCCCGCGAGGACTGCCGTCGTCAGCAAAAGACCCGTCAGTGCGATGAAACGCCGTGTCGCCAGCATGTCGTTCTCCCGATTCCCAATCACGCGGTCGGCTCGATGGAACGCAGGTGCCGGGCAGCCGCGATCCATGAACCCCACCAGCCCAGAAAAGCTCCGCCGCCGAGCAGCAGGCCCGCCGAGCGCAGGTCCATGCCGGCCAGGCGGAAATCGCTGCCGTACAGCGCCGCGAGGCGATTCACCGGCTCGCCGAGCAGCCACACGCCCAGCGCGAGCAGCAGGCAGGCCAGTGCTCCGCCGAACAGACCGTACCAGAAGCCGCCGTACAGGAACGGCCGTCGCACGAAGGCATCGCTTCCGCCCACCAGCTTGATGACTTCGATCTCGGCGCGGCGGTTCTCGATGTCCAGGCGGATCGTGTTGCCGACGATGAAAACCACGCCGATCGCGAGCAGCACGCCCGCCAGCGTCACCACCCGCCGCAGCAGTTCCAGCATCGAATGAAAGCGCGTCACCCACTCCGTGTCCACCTGCACGAGCTCGACTTCGGGCCAGTTCGACAGGTAGCGCTGCAGAGCGGATATGTCCGTGGGCGCGGAACTGTCAGCCGCGGGCCGCACCACCAGCGCATGCGGCAACGGGTTGTCCTGCAGGGCGTCGAGCGCGGCGCCGAAGCCAGAGAACTCCCGGAACTCGGCGAGCGCGGCGTCCGCCGGGATCACGCGCACCGACTCGACGCCGGCGCGCTCGCGCAGGTTGCGCGCGAGTTGCTCCACCTGCGCGATCTTCACCTCGGGCTTGAAGTACACGGACAGGTCGAGCGCCTCGTTCCAGGAGCCCGTCGCGCTGCGGGCGTTGCGAACCAGCATCTCGAGACTCGCGGGCAGAGCGAGCGCGATGCCGATGACGATCACCGTCATGGCGGTGCCGAGCGGCTGGCGGGTGAGCCGCCCGAGAGAGGCGAGGAACACCTGGGCATGGCGCGCAACGTAGACCCGCAGGGCCGCGATCGGCCCGCGACGCGCGGGCGCCGCAACACGCTGGCGTGAAGCGGGCGCTGCCGCGCTCATGCCGACATCTCCGGCCCACCGCCGCCGACGAGGCGCCCGTTGTGGAGCGCGATGCGACGCACGCCGAATTGCTCGATGACGTGGATGTCGTGCGTGGCAACGACCACCGTCACGCCGACGTCGTTGAAGCGCTTGAACAGGCGCATCACGTCCAGGGCGAGCTGCGGATCCAGGTTGCCGGTGGGCTCGTCGGCTATGAGCACCGGAGGCTTGCTGACCACCGCGCGCGCGATGCCCACGCGCTGCTGTTCTCCCGTCGACAGTTCCAGGGGCGCGTTCCCCTCCTTGCCGAGCAGACCCACCTGGTCGAGCGCCGCGCGCACGCGCTTGTCGATCTCGCGCCGCGGGGTGCCCGCGATCACGAGCGGCAGCGCCACGTTGTCGAACACCGGGCGGTCGTGCAGGAGCTTGTGGTCCTGGAACACTACCCCGATCTGGCGGCGGAACGCGGGGATGCGACGCCGGCGCACGCCGGTCGTGTTCTGCGCGTTGACGAGGACCTGTCCGCGGCTGGGACGGTCGATCAGTGCGATGAGCTTGAGCACCGTGCTCTTGCCGGCGCCGGAGTGGCCGGTGAGGAACACCATCTCGCCGGTTGCGATCTCGAGCGAGACGTCGCTGAGCGCCTCGCGCCCGTTGGGATAGCGCTTGTGGACGCGATCGAAGACGATCACGGCGCGCGCGGCTCCTGGAGCAGCGCGTCCACGAACGCTTCCGCATCGAACACGCCGAAGTCCTCGGCCTGCTCGCCCACCCCGATGAAACGGATCGGGATGCCGAAGCGCTGTGCGATGGCGAGCACCGTGCCGCCCTTCGCCGTGCCGTCGAGCTTGGTCAGCACCAGTCCCGTCACCCCGAGCGCCTCGTGAAACTGCGCGGCCTGCGCCAGCGCATTCTGGCCGAGTCCGGCGTCCAGCACGAGCAGCACTTCGTGCGGTGCCTGCGGATCGATGCGTTGCAGGACACGCTTCACCTTCCTGAGCTCATCCATGAGGTGCGTCTGGGTGTGCAGGCGCCCGGCGGTGTCGGCGATCAGCACGTCCGCGCCGCGCGATCGTGCCGATTGCAGGGCGTCGAACACCACGGCCGCGGGATCAGCGCCGCTCTGCTGCGCCATCACCGCAACCTGCGTGCGCCTGCCCCATTCCTGCAGCTGCTCGATGGCTGCCGCCCGGAAAGTGTCGCCCGCCGCGAGGACGAGGTCGTGCCCCTCGCCGCGCAGGCGGCTCGCGAGCTTGCCGATGGTCGTGGTCTTGCCGGAGCCGTTCACGCCTACCACCAGGATCACGAAGGGCTTGCGCGTCGCGTCGATGCGCAGCGGCCGGGCACAGGGCGCGAGTATTTCCAGCATCGACTGCTTCAGCGCGCGCAGCAGCGCGGCGGCGTCCTTGAGCTGCTTGCGGGCGACGCGCTCGCGCAGGTCCCCGAGGATGCGCTCGGTCGCATCGATGCCGACGTCCGCGCTGAGCATGCGCGTCTCGAGGTCCTCGAGGATCTGGGCATCGATCTCCCGCCCGGGCAGGAGGTTGGCGAGATCGTAGGTGAGCCACGAGTCGCCGCGGTTGAGCTTGGCGCGCAGGCGCGCGATGAAGCCGGGTTTGGGTTCTTGCGCTTCGGACACGGACGCGATTGTACGGGAAGAAAAAAAAGGGCGGCCCGAAGCCGCCCTTCTTTATTGCGCGAGCTATCGCGTCAGGGCGGCTGTATCACGGCCGTGTTGGTCAGCACCACGGCCGTACCGTTGGAGGCTGCGAACGTCACTACCTGGCGCTGCATCTCCGCCGTGGTCGCGGCGCACGCCGCCGGGTCGGGACCGACCGGAGGCGTCGAGCAGGAGGGATCGATGATGGAGCCGTGATGGCCGCGGATGAAGTTGACGTAGCCGCCGTTGCCGGGGGCCATCGGATGCGGACCCGCGGCGCTCAGCCTGCGCAGCAACGTGCCGCCGGTATTGATCATCCTCTGCGTGGAGCTGTTGGGCACCACGAGGTCTGGCTGCCACGTAGGCGGCGCGCCGACGACCTGCACGATGTGCACCGGCTTGGCGGTGAGCAGCGTGCGGATGTAGTTGAGCGGGTCGCCGGAATCCACCGCGTGCTGCGCATCGCGCAGGAACTGGTTGAACAGCGTGGTGCCCGGAACGATGAGCCCGCCCGAAAGCGTCGCGAGGCCGTTGCGGATCAGCGGGCCGAAGGCAGGCGAGTCGTTGATCGTGTTCGCCACGCCGCCACCCGTCATGAGCAGCGAGGCCGTGCGCGCGTTGGTCCCGAAGGTCGCGTACGTACCGCCCACGATGCTGCCGAGCGAGTGGCCGACGAAGTGGATGCGCGAGGGGTTCACGTCGGGCGTGGTGTCGCCGGTAACCTCGAGGTTCGGCACGGCGCGCGTCAGCGCGAGCAGGTCGACCGCGGCCTGGCGCAGGTTGTCACGCGTGGTCAGGAGGCTGCTGAGATTGACGAAGAGCTGCCCCGAGCCGTCGACCACGCCGTCGGGGACCGTCGCGAGCGTTGCGTTGTTCACGAGGTCCGTGTCGAAAGTACGCTCCCGACCCACTTGCCGGAAGGGCGCGAGCGGGCTCGAGGGCACCACGCCGTGCAGCGGGATGTCGATCGATACGACGACGAAACCGGCGGCCGCGAAGGAATCCGCGATGGGCAGTACGTCGAAGCGGTTACGGGTCAGGCCGTGCTGGAAGATCGCGACGGGCCAGCCGGTCGGCGGACGCGCGCCGGCCGGGCCGGCGAGTGCGTTCGGAACGGTGACCACGACTGGAATGTCGAGGTCGGCCGTCTTCAACGGCACGGGGTTGAAGCGCGTGAGATTGCGGCTGCTCGGATCCAGGCCGGGAACCGCAGGTCCGGCGGCGGCTGTCCAGAACCGCGTCAGCGGTGCATTGGGCACAGCGGTGCTGGGCGCGGTCAGGTAGTACGGAATGCGCACCGTTCCCATGAACACGTCGGCTGCGCCGGGGAGCTGGGGAATGATGTCGCGTGTCGTCAGGTTGCCTGTCGGCCCCGTGCCCATCGGCGACGCCACCAGGAGGGGCGGTGCGGGCGAGGCGGCAATGATTTGCGATACCGCGGCGAGCGAATCGGCGGTCGATTGCGTGGTGAAGCTGAAGCTCAGCACGACGTCCGTCGGTGGGATGCCCACCGCCGCACCCAGTCGCAGCTGCGCGAAGGTCAGCTGGCACACCGCGCGCAGCGTGGTGTTGGTGATGGGTGCGCAGGACGGCGTCGACGCGCCCGCGACGATCTCCGAGATCGCCTGATCGCGCACCAGCGCGTACTCCGCATCCGCGACTGCGTTGGTGCCGGTGACGCTGCGGATGTTGCGCGTGAGCAGAACCAGATAACCGATGTTCGTTGCGCCGGTCGAGGGCTGCAGGGGCCGATTTGGCGTGATTTCGAGAGTGAGCGCGCCACCCTGTTCCTGAGCCGTGCCGATGCTCAGGTCCGCTCCGCTTGCGGCCGTGCCGAAGGTCAGCACTTGCGGTGGCAGGAAACCGGGGTCCGTCGGAGGCAGCGGCGCCTTGGTCGTGTTGCTCAGCGCGAGGCGCACTACGCGCACGTTCGCGGCGTTGAGCGTGGCGGGATCGAGGGGGGCGCCGAAGCGCGCGCGGATCACGCCCACCGTGGAGAAGCCATCGAGATTATTCAGCGCCGCCGCGTTCGAGTTGAACGACGTGATCGGCATGTTGAGCGTGCCGTCGGTCGTGCCGCTGAAGAAGAGGTCGATCGGATAGGGCAGCACGCCCACCGTCGGCTGGAACAACGGCTTGAAGCCCGGCGGTGCCGGCTGGTTGGGCGGCGCACCGTTACCACTGGTCGGATCAGTGGGGTTGAGGCTCGGCTCTCCGTCGGAACTGGAATCGCCGAAGCAGCCACCCAGCAGCAACCCGGCAGTGAGCAGGATTGCAGCGTGCACGATCCTCATGATTTGCTCCTGGAAGATTCTGGGCGCGGGCGCGCTTGTTGTAATGGCAGCAAGCCTACGCTGCCCGCCTTTTGGATAGCAAGTCAGCCGCGGCTGCGCATAAGCTCCCGTCATGGCACAAAAATCCGTGCATCGCGAGGCGCGTCGGCGTACTTCGGGCAAGGCGACGGTGCGTGCGCGCAACGAAGTGCGGATCATCGGCGGGCGGTGGCGCGGACGCCGCGTCGCATTCGCGCCCGTGGAAGATCTGCGCCCCTCGCCCGACCGGGTTCGAGAAACGCTGTTCAACTGGCTGCGCAACGATGTCGCCGGGAGCCGTTGCCTCGATCTGTTTGCGGGTTCGGGCGTGCTCGGCATCGAGGCGTTGTCGCGCGGTGCTGCCCGGGCCACTTTCGTCGAGCGTGACGCACGCGCCGCCGAGGCACTGCGCTCCAGTCTCGACAGGCTCGAAGCGGCCGGGGCTGACGTTCGTGGCGAGGATGCGCTGCATTACCTGCGCGGCGTGCCCAGCGTGTACGACATCGTGTTCCTCGACCCCCCGTTCGCCGCGGGGCTGTTGCCGGAGGTGTGCCGGCTCCTGGCTGAACGAGGCTGGCTCGCGCCGGCGGCGCTCGTGTACCTGGAACAACCGGCGCGGCTGGCGCTGGGTGACCTCCCCGCGGGCTGGGAAGTGCTGAAGTCCAAGCGCGCGGGCGAGGTCGGGTATCATCTCGCGCGGAGCTCCCCATGCAGCTGAAGCGCAAAGCGGTCTACCCGGGCACCTTCGATCCCATCACCAACGGTCACCACGACCTGGTGCGGCGCGCGGCGAGCATTTTCGACACCGTGGTGGTCGCCATCGCCGCGAATCCGAACAAGGCGCCGATGTTCACGCTCGAGGAGCGCATCGACCTGGCACGGCGCGTGCTCTCCGACGTGCCCAACGTGGAGGTGACCGGCTACACGGGCCTCACGGTGGAATTCGCACGCGAGCGCGACCTGCGAGTCGTGATTCGCGGCCTGCGCGCGGTGTCGGACTTCGAGTTCGAGTTCCAGCTCGCCACCATGTCGCGCCACCTGTGGCGCGAGCTCGAGACCGTGTTCCTCACCCCGCAGGAGCAGTTCACGTTCATCTCTTCCACGCTGGTGCGCGAAATCGCGACGCTCGGCGGCAACGTAACCGAGTTCGTGCATCCGCTGGTGCGGGCCGAGCTCGAGAAGAAGCGGCGCAAGTGATGGCGCGGCGGGCGCTCTCTGGGATGCGGCTGCTGCGCCCCTGCCTTTCCAGTCTCCTTCTGCTGCTGGCCGCATGCGTCGTTGCTGCGCAGACCGAGGAGCGCAAGCCACCGCAGGCTGCGATCGCGAGCGCCTATCCGCTCGCGAGCGAGGCTGGCTTCGAGACCCTGGAAAAGGGTGGCAACGCGTTCGACGCTGCAGTCGCGGTGAGCGCCGCGCTCTCGGTCGTGGAGCCGCGC
>DASTQG010000222.1:0-6722 GCA_035761885.1 Steroidobacteraceae bacterium
CAGTTTGGTGGGCACCGCGTCGGCGGCGAGGCGCGGCAGGAGAGTGCAGCCGACGTTCAGCGCAACCATCTGTCGCACCGTCTCGAGGCTGGAGGCTTGCGTGTCCTCGCTCTGCAGGGCGGCGGTGCGGCAGATCTCGAGCGCCTGGTCGCGCAGGCAGTGCCCTTCTTCCAGCAGCAGCAGCTTGCACCCGTCCATGTCGGAGGGCCTGATGGTGCGACGTTTGGCGAGCGCGTGGCGCTTGGGAACGGCGACCACGAACTCTTCGCGAAACAGCGACCTCGTCTCGAACCCTGCGGTGGCGACCGGCAGCGCCAGCAGCGCAACATCGAGCGCGCCGGTGCGCAGCTTCTCGACGAGCGAAGCGGTGCGATGCTCGTGCAGGATGATGCGCAGGCGCGGATACAGCCGTCGCACGCTCACCACCACGTGCGGCAGAAAATAGGGGCCGAGCGTCGGAATCACGCCCAGGTGCAGCGTGCAGGCCATCGGATCCTTCGACGTCGCCGCGATCTCGCCCATGCGCGCCACTTCGCGCAGCGCCTGCCGGGCGCACGCGACGATCTCGCGGCCCACGGGCGTGAGCACCGCGTGCCGGTGGCTGCGATCGAACAGCACGACACCCAGGTATTCCTCCAGCTTCTTGAGTTGGGCGCTGAGCGTGGACTGGGAAACGTGGCACGCTTCGGCGGCGTGGGCGAAGTGGCGCTTCTCGGCGAGCGAGACGATGTATTGCAGGTCGCGCAGGTTCATGCTGGCGCGGCGGGATCGCGCTGCGATCCGACCGTCACGTGGTTGTTGTGACCGACTATGGCGCAACCGCCCGCGAATCGCCACCCGCGGCGCTGGCGGCCGCGGTGCCGGGTTTGCATTATGGGCGCCATGCGCGATGTGAAAGTGCTGATCGTCGGCGGCGGCATCGGTGGCCTGACCGCCGCGCTCGCGTTGCTCCGCCGCGGCTTTCGCGTGGAAGTGCACGAGCAGGCGCGCGAGCTGCGCGAGGTTGGTGCGGGCCTCACCATCACGCCCAACGCCGCGCACCCGCTGGTGGACATCGGTCTCAAGCCGGTGCTGCAGACGCGCGCGAACGCGCTCGAGCGCACCGGCGTGAAACATTTCCGCACCGGACGCATGCTGGTGGAAGTGCAGCGCGGCGCGGCGATGCTCGAACGCTACGGCGAGCATTACTACGTCATCCATCGCGCCGACCTGCACGAGGGCCTGGCCGCCGCGATCCGCGCGATCGATCCGGCGTGCATCCGCGTCGGTCGGCGCTGTGTCGGCGTGTACCAGGACGAGCGGCGCGCCAGCGCGCGGTTCGAGGACGGAAGCGAGGCGCACGCCGACGTGCTCGTCGGCTGCGACGGCCTGCGTTCCGCGGTGCGCGAGAGCCTGCACGGCGCGGCCTCGCCGCCCTTCACCGGCTACATCGCGTTTCGCGCGCTCGTGCCGATGAGCCTGCTTGCGGGGATCGTGATCGATCCGCCGTCGTGCCTGCAGATCGGGCCCGGCCGGACGTTCACGCGCTACCCGGTGAGCAACGGACAGATGCTCAACTACGTGGCGCTCGCCGAGAAGAGCGGCTGGGAAGTGGAGAGCTGGTCGGTGCGCGCCGAAGTCAGAGAGGTGCTAGAGGAGTTTCGCGACTTCCACGAGGACGTGCGCGCCATCATCCGCGCCACGCCGGAACGCGGCTGCTTCAAGTGGGCCTTGTTCGACCGCGAGCCGCTGCCGCAGTGGCGGGCGGGCCGCATCACGCTTCTCGGGGACGCCGCGCATCCCATGCTGCCGTTTCTGGGCCAGGGCGCGGCGATGGCGATCGAGGATGCGATGGTGCTCGCACGCGCGCTCGCGTCGTCAGCCGATCACGCGCAGGCGCTGGAGCGGTACGAGAAAGCCCGGCTGGAGCGCACCACGTTCGTGATGCAGGAATCGCGCAAGGCGGTGCAGCGCTACCATGCGCCGGACACCGACTCCTACGACAGCACTCGCCATCGCGGCGGCGACGCGCTCGGCCTGTTCGCCTACAACCCCGTCACTGTCGACATCTGATCCGAAAAGGGGACAGTCCCCTTTTCTGTCCCCTAGTTCTCGACCGGTTGCCGCGCCGGACTGAGCAGCGACACGACGATCGCCAGCACGAAGCTGCCCAGGATCACGCTCAGGTGCACCGCGTACTTCTGCGGGCTCACCCAGAAGTCGTTGATGATGTCCCAGCGCTCCAGGATCTCCCAGCAGTTGTAGCAGATGATCGCGGTGGGAATGCCGTAACGCAGGGCCGGCGCCATGCGCTGAAAGCGCAGCAGGCGCTGCAGCAGGTAGATCGACCAGACGAGGAACACCACGAAGGCGACGTAGGTCGCGGCATGCTGGTCGCCGGCCCAGGCCTCGTCGTACAGGATCAGCAACGTGAGATAGAAGAACCAGGTGACGTAGATCGTCTCCATCGCCACGATGGAGGAGATGTTGCGTCCCTTGGAAGGCAGGGCCTCGCCCGGGTTCATGCGCAGGTTCCGGTGCAGCCACATGAAGGCGTTGCAGCGCGTCTCCTTGTTGAAGAAGAAGAACAGCAGCGATGCCAGCAGCACGCCGATCGAGGATTGCATCACCAGGTATTCCTGGCGGGTGACGATCTCGCCGTTCTCCATCAGCGGCGGCACGCCGAGGTGGCGCGCGTAGAAGTGAAAGGAGAACTCCACCCAGCTGAGCCAGATGAGGCTTCCGCCCGTGAAGCCGTAGAACGTCGCGGCCGCCTCGCTCTTGTTGCGCCCGATCCAGGTGAGCCACGCCCCCGCAATGCCCATCGCGATGGCGATGTGGTACACGTACTCGTGGCCGAACAGATTTTCCATCAGCACCATCGCCGTGTGCCCGAGCCCCTGCCACACGAACACCGTGAAGAACGCCAGGATGCCGGGGATCGGCGCCCTGTAGAGATACTTGAGCCGGCTGAAATTCATGCGAGTGACCCGCGCGGTTGATGCACGCTTGCGGTTGCGTGTCTGTTCGAAGAATAGACACGGCTGGAACCAAAGTCATTCGCGACCACGGCACGGCCACCCTGCGGTGAGGCCCGGGCTTTTGCAATGCACAAGCCGTACGGTGGCGGCGTGAACCTCGAAGCGTCCCCGCGGCTGGGAAGGATCCATCTCGCACCCGGCGCGGAGCCGCGCAACGCGTACGCGTACCTCTACGCCGCGTTCTTCAGCATCTGCCTGCTCGCGTTCCTGAGTTTCATTCAGCCGTACACGCTGAACGTGATGCTCGCCATCCCCGACCACCTGCAGGGCCGCGCGACGCTCGCCCTCGGCGCCACCAACGAGATCATCACGCTGCTGCTGATCGGCCCGTTCGGCGCGCTCTCCGACAAGATCGGGCGGCGCGCCGTCTACGTGCTGGGCTTTCTCTGGATCGGTGCGGGCTTCGCCATCATCCCGTTCTCGACCACGTTCGCCCAGCTGCTGGGAACCACGATGTTCTGGGCAGTGGGCGCGGCTGCAATAGGCGCGATGCTCGCGACCGTGCTCGCCGATCTGCCGCTGGAACGCTCGCGCGGCGCGCTCGTCGGGCTCACGGGCATCTGCCAGGGACTCGGCGTGCTGCTGGGCATCTTCGTGCTTTCGCGCCTGCCGAGGCTGTTCGCGGCCCAGGGGTTCGACGTCATCGATGCCGGGCGGCTCACGTATTGGACCGCGACGGCCTTGTGCCTGCTGACGGCGTTCGTGTGCTTCGCCGGCCTGCAGCGCAACCCGCCGGTGCAGCAGGCCGAGCACGTGACGCTGCGCCACCTCTTGCGCGAGGGCTACGCCGCGGCGACGCAGAACCGTCGCATCGTGCTCGCGTACTGCGTCAACTTCATCGCGCGCGCGGACCTTGCGATCATCGGCACCTACTTCAGCCTGCGCCTGACGCAGGCTGGCCTGGAAAGCGGGCTGAACGCGCCGGATGCGATCGCCAACGCGGGTCGCATCTACGGCACCGCGCAGTTCGCCGCGCTGCTGAGTGCCGTGTTCTTCCTCCTCTACGCGGACCGGCTGAATCGCGTGGTGGTGGTGATCCTCGCGATGGGCCTCGCCGCCGTCGGTTACGTGTGGGTCGGCGTCACCGATCCGCTGGCGCCGATGATCTATGCCGCCGCGGTGATGATGGGCATCGGCGAGCTGAGCGCCATCCTTTCGGGTCAGCTCCTGCTCGGGCAGGAGGCGCCGCTGCACATTCGCGGCTCGGTGTTCGGGCTGGCCGGCATCTTCGGCTCGGTCGGTACGCTGTTCGCCAACCTCGTCTGCGGGCAGCTCTACGACCTGTGGAGCAAGTCGGCGCCCTTCATCGTGATCGGCCTGTGCAACCTCGTGATCCTCGCCTTCGGCATCCACGTCTACCGCCGCCACCGCTGACAGGTACCGGACTTTGCAATATTGCAAAGTCCGGTACCTGCTAAGCGTCGCCGGTCAGCAGGAGCAGCGGGGTGCCTTCGGGCGCCACGAACAGGGCGCTGGTCTGCGCATCGAAGGAGGGCGGCAGGCGCGGGGAGGGTTCCAGGCCCAGCCGCATGATCTTCGCGATGCGCGCCGGCATGTCCGCGTCCACGAAGGTGAGCACAGGGCGGCGCAGCTCGCGCGTCTCGTAGAACCCCAGGTCGAGGAAATCGCTGGTGAGCGCGATGCGCCGGAACGGGTCCTCGAATTCCTCCACCGCCACGAATCCCAGCTTTTCCCAGAACTCCTTGCAGGCCTGCGGGTCGGTGGTCGGCACGCCGAACTCGGAAAAGTAGCCGCACACCGAGACCTCGGCGGGGTCGCGCGCCGGCGGCGAGAACGTGCGGGCCTCGAGCAGCGTCACCATCACCCCGCTGGGATCGCGAAAGCCGGCTTCGTTGAACACGTTGTCGCCCAGCTTGCGAAAGGCGAACTCGACGCCGAGCGCCTCGAGCGGCTCGAGATGACGGTAGAGGTCGGGCTTCACGAAGGTGAGCGAAGGAGAGGGAAACTCGTACTGGTGCAGGCCGATGAACAGGCGTCCGTCGGTCACGACCCCGTAAGGGTGCGACCATGTCTCGCCGACCTCGGCCGGGGAGAAACCGAGCTTCTGGTAGAACTCGAGCGACTCCAGCGCGTCGGGCGCATGGACACTCACTTCGAGGAATCGGCCGAGCATGCAGTCGTCCTCCGTTGCTGTTCTTCATCCCTGGGCGCCCATCTTACAGGTGCGCCGGCCGCAGGTTTTCTCCTACCATGTCCTGATTGGCCGACCTCAGGAGACGAGGATGTTCCGCCATCCCCTGGTTCGAATCAGCTCCCTGGTATTCATCGCACTGTACGCCGCCGGCGCTGGCGCCGCCGAAGCCAAACGCCCCATCACTCACGAGGACGTCTGGCTGATGAAGCGGGTCGGCGCCCCGGTGCCCAGTCCCGATGGCCGCTGGGTCGTTTTCCCGGTCACCGATCCGTCCTACGACGAGAAGACCCAGATCGCCGATCTGTGGGTGGTGCCTGCGGACGGAAGTGCCGCGCCTCGCCGCCTCACGTTCAGCAAGAGCGGCGAGTCGGGCGTCACCTGGAGCGCGGACAGCAAGCGCCTTGCGTTCTCGGCCAAGCGCGACGGCGACGAGATGGCGCAGATCTACGTCATGGACATCGAGGGCGGCGGCGAGGCGGTGCGCCTCACCTCGCTCGTCACGGGCGCACGCTCACCGCAGTTCTCTCCGGACGGCACGAGGCTCCTGTTCACCAGCAACTCCTTCCCCGGCGCGAAGACCGAGGAAGACAACAAGCGCATGGCCGAGGAGCGCAAGGCGCGCAAGTACAACGCCCGCGTCTACGACGGCTTTCCGATCCGCCACTGGGACAAGTGGCTCGAGGACCAGGAACCGCACCTGTACGTGGTCGCGCTCACGCCCGGCGCGAGTGCCCGCAACCTCCTGGCCGGCACGGCACTGGTCCAGAACCCGGGCTTCGGTGGCCGGCGCGGCGACACCGGCGAAGAGCATCTCGATGCGGTATGGGCGCCGGACGGACAGTCGATCGTCTTCTCGGCGTCCACCAACCGCGACACCGCTGCTTACGCGTTCACGAGCACCAACCTCTTCAAGGTGAGCGCGCAGGGCGGCGAGCCGGAGCAGCTCACCGCCGCGAAGAGCGGCAACGGTTCCGCGGCGCTCGATTCGTTCACGCGCGCGCGCTTCAGCCCGGACGGCAAGAAGCTCTACAGCCAGCACGAGCGGCGCACCGACCGGGTGTACAACCTCACGCGCATCGCGAGCTTCGACTGGCCCGCGCTCGGCGAACCGCTCATCGTCACCGCGCAGCTGGATCGCGACATCACGAGCTTCGTGGTGGGCGTGGACGGCAACGTGTACGTGCTCGCGGAGCACGGCGGACACGAGAACCTCTATTCGGTGCCTGCCGAGGGCGGTGCGCCGCAGACGGTGATCGACCTCCAGCAGGGCGTGTACACCAACCTCACGGCACCGGACGGCGCGGCCGGCACGCAGCTGTTCGCCAACTGGGAAAGCGCGGTGAATCCGGCGGAAATCGTCGCGATCGACCTGCAGAAGAAATCGCACCGCGCGCTCACCTCGTTCAATGTCGAGCGCGCAGCGCAGATCGACTGGTTGCCGCCCGAGCACTTCTGGTTCACCAGCAAGCGCGGGCGGCGCATCCACAACATGATCGTCAAGCCCCCGGGCTTCGATGCGCAAAAGAAGTACCCGGTGGTGTCGCTGA
>DASTQG010000223.1:0-4342 GCA_035761885.1 Steroidobacteraceae bacterium
GCTGCCTTATCTCATCTCCAACATCAATCGCGAGCTGGGTCTGGAGAACGATGCGGCGCGTTTCATCGACATGCGCGGCCGGCGCGTCGTGGTACTCGGCGGCGGCGACACCGGCATGGACTGCAATCGCACGGCGATCCGGCAGGGCGCGGAGTCGGTCACGTGCACCTACCGGCGCGACGAGGACAACATGCCGGGCTCGCGGCGTGACTACAAGAACAGCCGCGAGGAGGGCGTGGAGTTCGTGTTCAACGCACAGCCCTTCGAGATCGTGGGGACGGAGCGCGTGGAAGGCGTGAAGATCGTCGAGACGCGCCTGGGCGCGCCCGGTCCGCGCGGCCGGCGCCTGCCCGAACCGATTGCCGGCACCGAGCGGCTGATTCCGGCGGACGAAGTCATCATCGCGTTCGGTTTCAACCCGAGCCCGCCGGCCTGGTTCGACGAGCACGGCATCCGCCTGCATGCCAACGGCCGCGTGCGCGTGTCGGCCGCGCGCGAGCGCCCGTTCCAGACCACGCACGAGAAGGTTTTCGCCGGCGGCGACATGGTGCGCGGCTCGGACCTCGTGGTGACGGCAGTGTTCGAAGGCCGCGAGGCCGCCCGCGGCATCCTGAACTACCTCGGGGCTTAACTCTTCCCTTTTTCATGGCATGCTGCGCGTAATCCATACGCGAGACCTGCCATGAAACGCTGCCTGCGCTTCTGCGCCTGCCTGTCGCTCCTGTGCCTGACGTTCCCCGCTTTCGCCGACGAGTTGCGCTACGCGTTCATCACCGCGGACAAGCGCGAAGGCGGCCTCACGCTCGAACGCCACGCGGATGGTCGGCGCACGGTCGATTTTCAGTTCAACGACCGCGGCCGCGGCCCGAAGACTCGCGAGGAGTTCCGCCTCGGCCCGGCCGGCGTACCGATCACCTATAGCGCAACGGGGCGCGCGTACATGGGCAGTGCCGTCGCCGAGAAATACAGCCTTGCGAACGGCAAGGCGCGCTGGACTGCTTCGGGTGAGCACGGCGAAAGCCAGGTCGATGCGCCGCACCTGTACGTCGCGGTCAACGGATCGCCGGCGGCCTCGGCCATGGCCGCGCGCTCCCTGCTGGCGGCCGCGGACAACACACTTCCGGCGCTGCCGGGCGGGCAGCTCTCCATCCGCCGCATCCAGTCCATCCCGGTCAAGCGCAACGACGCCAAGATGGAAGTGACGCTGTACGCGATCAGCGGAGTGGACCTGGGTCCCGAGTTGATCTGGCTCGATCCCGAGAACGAGCTGTTCGGGCAGCACTACGGCTGGTCCGCGCTGGTGCGCGAAGGCTGGGAGGGAAGCGCACCGCAGCTGTGGCAGGTACAGCAGAGCGCGGAATTCGTGCTGCTCGAGACGCTCGCGAAGCAACTCGCTCGCCAGCCGAGCACCCCGGTCGCCTTCCGCAACGTGCGCGTTTTCGACTCGCTCACCGGCAAGACCAGCGCGCCCGCGACGGTCTATGTGTTCCTCGATCGCATCACGCGCATCGATGCATCCAACTCGGCTCCCGCCGCGGACATCGAGTCGATCGACGGCACCGGCCACACGCTGCTGCCCGGCCTCGCCGACATGCACGACCACCTCAGCGGCTGGCGCGCACTCATGCAGATCGCGGGCGGCGTGACCACGGCTCGCGACCTCGCGAACGACAACATGTCGCTACTGGACCTGCAGACGCGCATCGAGAGCGGCAAGCTCGTCGGCCCGCGCATCCATCGCGCCGGTTTCATCGACGGCAAGAGTCCGTTCACCGCGCCGACCGGCAACGTGGCGGCGACGCTCGAGGAAGCGCTCGCGAAGACCGACTGGTACGCGGACCGCGGTTACACGCAGCTGAAACTCTACAGCTCGCTGCCGCCGGAATGGGTCGAGCCGATCGCGCGCGCGGCCCACGAGCGCGGCATGCGCGTGAGCGGGCACATCCCGGCGTTCATGACGGCGGCGCAGGCCGTGCGCGCGGGGTACGACGAGATCAATCACATGAACATGGTGCTGCTGAATTTCGTCGCCGGCCCGCGCGACGATACGCGCACGCCGGTCCGCTTCATCGCCGTGGGCGAGCGGGCCGGCGCCCTGGACCTGGAGTCGGCGCAGGTCCGCGACTTCATCGGGCTGCTCAAGGAACGCGGCACGGTGGTGGATACCACCGTCACGATCTTCGAAACCCTGTTCCTTTCGAAACCCGGCGCCATGTCGCCCTCGTATGCAGCGATCGCGGATCACCTGCCGATCGCGACGCAGCGCCGCTACCGCGCGGGCTCGCTGGACATCAAGCCCGCGGACGAAGCGAAGTACGCGGCCGCGTTCCAGACGATGCTGCGGATGGTCGCCAAGCTGCATGCGGCCGGAGTGCCGCTGGTGGCGGGCACGGACGACATGGCGGGCTTCACCCTGCACCGCGAGCTGGAGCTGTACGTGCAGGCCGGCATTCCGGCGTCGCGCGCATTGCAGATCGCGACCATCGATGCGCAGCGATTGCTGCACGCCGACCAGTCGTTCGGCTCGGTGGCTCCGGGAAAGATCGCCGACCTGATCCTGGTGCGCGGCGATCCGTCGGCCAACATCTCGGACATCCGCAACGTGCGGCTGGTGATGAAGAGCGGCACGGTCTACGAGCCCGACGAGCTGTATCGCGCCATCGGCGTGAAACCTTTCGACTGAAGAGGAAAATGGCCGCGAAAGGGCACTAAAAACACGAACGGGAACAAAACGGAAGAGCAGGTTCCGGCGGTTATTCCTGCGCTCCATTCTCTTTCGTGCATTTCGTGTCTTTAGTGGCCATTCATCTTCCTCTCTGCTTCTGCAGCGCCCGATAAGCGCGCTCCAGGATCTTGCCGCGCGCCTTCGCCGCTCGTTGCGCGCGCGGGTCGGCGCGATCGCGCGCGACCTCGCGTCGCAGCTTGAGGTAGTTCTCGAGACGATCCGCCGGAACGCCTGCGCGCACAGCGCACCCGGGTTCGTTCTCGTGCGAGCAATCACGGTAGCGGCAGGCTTGCGCGAGCTGCGCGATGTCCTCGAACAGCGGCGCGAGCGCATCTTCATCGAGGTCCAGACGCAGACCGCGCAGGCCGGGCGTATCGATGAGGCAGGCGCCGCCGGGCAGCGCGTGCAGGTGCCGGCTCGTGGTCGTGTGGCGGCCGCGGCTGTCCGATGCGCGAACCTCGGCGGTGCGTTCCACGGACATTCCGGCCAGTGCGTTGGTCAGCGTCGATTTCCCCGCGCCGGAGGATCCCAGCAGCACGCCCGTCTGGCCCGCTCCCAGGTACGGCGCGAGGGCCTGCACCGCCTGCGCATCGGTCGCATCGAGCGCATGCCGGTCTATTGCCGCGGGCAGTCGCCGCGCCAGTTCCTCCAGCCGCGCGTCGACGTCGGAGCACAGGTCAGCTTTGGTCAGCACCACGACCGGCCACACGCCGGCCGACTTCACCAGCGCGAGATAGCGTTCCAGGCGGCGCGGGTTGAAATCCCGGTCGAGGCCCATCACGAGGAACGCGACGTCGACATTGTTCACGAGCGTCTGGCGCGCGCCGGACGGATCGATGCGTTGCAGGGAGGTGTACGGGGTGAGACGCGAGACGATCCAGGCATCCGCGGGATTCACCTCCACGAACACCCAGTCGCCCACCGCGAGCACGCATTCGCGCGCGAGCGCGGGGTGTGGGCGTGCGATGTGCGTGGCCGCGCCCGTATGCACGACGCAATGAGTGCCGTGCTGTTCGATCACGCGCGCGAGCGCCGCACCCTGCGGGGCCTGCGCCTGCGCCAGCGCCTGCGCGACGAGCGCATTGAAACCGATGGCGGAGAGCGACGGATTCGTCATGGAACGATGCAGGGGCGTGGCGAATTCATTCTATCTTGATCGCGGCCGCGGGCGGCGTAATCTGCGGCGCCACGTCCGTGGAACCCGGCTATCGCAAGTTCGGCGCGCTCCTCTGGGCAGTGCTGGCCATCACCACGCTCCTCAACACCACCACCGGCGTCTGGTCGGAGTGGTTCGGCCTGTCACCTCGTCATGAGCGCGGATCACACGTACGACAGCCACCAGTCCCGCCGCCGCCGCTTGATGTCGGCGAACCATTTCACCAGCGGATATAGCGCAAGCACCGCCAGAATCCACACCGCGTACACGACGCCGAGGCCGTAGCCCCAGCCTTCCGGGTACTGGATCGCAAAGCTTCCCAGGATCTGCGTGCCGTATCCCGTCGCCAGGCCCACGAGTCCCGCGGCGAGGTGCACCAGAACGATGTGCAGCACGTACGCGAACATCGGCACGCGCCCGAACAGCTCGATCATGCGCACCACGCGGCCGCGCATCGCGTC
>DASTQG010000224.1:0-2211 GCA_035761885.1 Steroidobacteraceae bacterium
GGCATCGTGGATGCCGCCGTTCATGCCCATGCCACCGCTGGGACTGTTGATGTGCGCGGCATCGCCCGCGAGCACGACCCGCCCGACGCGGTAGTCGGAAACGATGCGCCGGTGCACGCGGTAAGGACGAACCTCGGCGACCTCGTACGGGCGCGGTTGCGCGACGATCCGCTGCAGCTTGCGCTCGATGCTTTCGGGAAGGATCGCGTCCTCGATCGATTCGTCCGCGTCCGGGTACAGGCTGCAGCGCCACAGTACCGGCAGGCGCAGCAGACTGAAAGTGCCGCTGCGCGTCCAGACGTAGTTCACGTTCGACAGTCCCGGCAGGTGCTCCTGGAACGGGAACGCGGTGGTGGCGAGGATCGTCGTTTCCGGATAGGTGCTGCCGGAGAACTCGAGCCCGAGCAACTCGCGCACGCGGCTGCGCGACCCGTCTGCGCCCACGAGCAGCCGCCCGCTCAGCTGCAGCGCCTCCTCGCCCCGCAGGGCATCGACCACGACGCCGTGCGCCGTCTGCGTGAAACCGGTCAGGCGCGTGCCCCACGCGAAGCGCACGCAGGCGGAGGCCGAGAGGCGCTCCACCAGCAGCTCGCAGAGCCGGAACTGCTCGCATTGCAACCGGAACGGATGCCGCGTGTCGTTCGCGATCGCTGCGAGGTCGAACTCGGCGCGCTCGTGCGTCTCGTGCATGCGGATCTGCCAGGTCGGGCACTTGCGGCCCATCGCAATGAGGGGCGCGGCGAGGCCGTAGTCGTCGAGCATGTCGAGCGTGGGCGGGTGAAACGTCGAGGCACGCAGGTCGCGCTGCGCAGCCGGCTCGGCCTCGATGACGGTGCAGGGAATTTCGAACGCGTCGAGGCGCAGCGCGGCCGCCAGACCCACCGGGCCCGCGCCGACGATCAGTACGCGCTCGTCACAAATTTCCACGTTCCTATACTAACGAACCCGCCGTTGCACCGTTCGTCCCTCGTGGCCCTTGACTGCCGTGGCAGGGGGACGGAATGCTGGCGAACAATCCGCAGCGCCGCAAGGGCTGCCCGAAGGGAGATATCCGCGGTGAACGAATCGAACGCGCCCGCACGCAATCTGTGGCGCAGCGCCGGCGCGATCCTGCTCGGCTTCCTGGTGGTGGTCGTGCTCTCGCTCGGGACCGACCAGTTGTTCCACGTGCTCGACGTCTATCCGCCGTGGAACCAGCCGATGTTCGATCCGCTGCTCAACCTGCTCGCGCTCAGTTACCGCTGCGTCTACACCGTGCTCGGCTGTTACATGGCCGCGCGCTTCGCGCCACGCAACCCCATGCGCCACGCCATCGTGCTCGGCATCATCGGCACGGTGCTGGCGACGCTTGGTGCGGTTGCCGCGATCCAGATGAACATGGGTCCGGCGTGGTACCCGATCAGCCTCGTGGTCACGGCCCTGCCGCTCGCGTGGGCAGGCGGCGCGCTGCATCGGGCCAGCCATACACGCGCCACGTTCGCGCGCGGGTAGGCGGCGCTAGCTCGCGGCAGCCTGCGTATCCGCCTCGGCTGGCGCAATCCAGCGCGCCAGCATCGCTGCAAGCGTCTGGCGGTCCACGGGTTTGGCCAGAAAATCGTTCATGCCGGCGGCGAGGCAGCGCTCGCGATCCTCCGCGAAAGCGTTGGCGGTCATCGCGACCACCGGCACGTCGTGATCGAGCACGCGCGAGGCGGGATCGCGGATGGTGCGCGTCGCCTCGAACCCGTCCATCTCCGGCATCTGGCAATCCATCAGCACCAGGTCGTAACGCGCACTCGCGAGCTTCTGCACCGCCTCCACGCCGTTCTGCGCCAGCTCCACCTGGTAGCCCATCTTGTCGAGCATGTGCAGAGCGACGCGCTGGTTGACGGGATTGTCTTCGACGAGCAGCAAGCGGCCGCGTCCGGCGAGCGGCGTCGAACCGGGGCAGGTCGCCGCGTGCACCGCCTCGTGCGCTTCAGTCGTTGCAACCGGCTTCGCGACAGCGCGCGAGCCGGCCGGCAGCGGCAGGACGAACCAGAAAGTCGAGCCCTGTCCGATCTCGCTGGTCGCGCCGATCTCCCCGCCCATGAGCTCGACCAGGCTGCGGCTGATCGCAAGGCCCAGGCCCGTGCCGCCGTACCGGCGCGTGATCGATGAGTCGGCCTGGGTGAAACGCTCGAATAGCTTTTCGAGCTGCGCGGCGGCGATGCCGATGCCGCTGTCGGCCAC
>DASTQG010000225.1:0-28871 GCA_035761885.1 Steroidobacteraceae bacterium
ACGTGCAGTACTACATCTGGCACGACGATCTCACCGGGCGTGCTCTGGCGAGCGAGCTGCTGTCCGCGGCGGATCGCGGCGTGCGGGTGCGCGTGCTCCTCGACGACATGGATGCGCGGCCGCGCGGCGAGATGCTGGCGCTGATCGACCGGCATCCGAACATCGAGGTGCGGATGTTCAACCCGTTCTCCTCCCGCTCCGGCGCGCTGCGTACCGCGCTGGAGTTCCTGGGCCGCGGCGCACGTCTCAACCGGCGCATGCACAACAAGTCGTGGACCGCCGATGGCCGGGTCGCGGTCATCGGCGGGCGCAACATCGGCGATGAATATTTCGCCGCGAGCGAGGGCGTGAACTTCATCGACCTCGACGTGGCGCTGTTCGGCGCGGCCGTGGCTCAGGTCGAAACCGCCTTCGATGCGTACTGGAACCATCCGGCGAGCGTGCCGATCGGGCATCTGCGCGGGCGCGCACCGGAAGGCGCGACGCTCGATGACCTGCGCGCGAAGGCGCGCGCGAGCACCGAGGAGGGCCAGCGATCGCCCTATGCGCAACGGCTGGCCGAGAAGTTTCGCACCGCCAGCGATCTCACCGACCCGGGTCGCTACGTGTGGACCTCCGACGTGCGCGTGGTCACCGACGATCCGCGCAAGGTCGAGGATGCGAAGGCGCTCGAGCCGGGCGTGCTCGAGAGCATGGTCGAGGAACTGCGCACGACGCAATCCGAGGCGCTGCTGATCTCTCCCTATTTCGTGCCGGGCAAGGGCGGCACGCAGGCGCTCACGGACCTTGCGAGCGGCGGCGCACGCGTGTCGGTGGTGACCAACTCGCTCGCCGCGACGGATGTCGCGGCGGTACACAGCGGTTACGCCAAGCGGCGCAAGCCGCTGCTCGAGGGCGGCGTGCGCCTGTACGAGATCAAGCCCTCGCCCGCGATCTCCGCGGACGACCAGCGCATGCGACTCGGCTCCTCGCACGCCAGCCTCCACACCAAGGCGGTGGTCGTCGACCGCGCGCGCGTTTTCGTCGGCTCTTTCAACTTCGATCCGCGCTCGGCCAGCCTGAACTGCGAGATGGGCGCATGGATCGGTGATGCGTCACTCGCGGCGCGGGTCGCGGAGTGGTTCGAGCGGGGCGCCGAGCCCGAGCACAGTTTCACCGTGAGCCTGGACGGCGACGGCGACCTCTTGTGGTCCGAGCGCGTGGACGGCGCCATGCTCACGCACGACCAGGATCCCTACGCGAGCTGGGGCCGGCGCGCGACCGCCACGTTCCTCAGCTGGCTGCCGATCGAATCGCAGTTGTGAGAAGAGGGAATGGCCACGAAAAACACGAAATACACGAAATAGACGAAATAAGATCAAGAGGAAAATTTGGCCACAGAAACACACGGAAACACACAGAAAGAGGAAATGAAGTTTACGAAGGGCAGGCAGTAACGGCTTCTTCATTCTGGACTGGACCGTTGCTGCAGTCTTTTTTCTGTGTATTTCCGTGTGTTTCCGTGGCTATCTTCTGTTGTTCTTCTTTCGTGTATTTCGTGTATTTCGTGTATTTCGTGTTTTTCGTGGCCATTCCTCTTCCCTAGTCCGCGCGCAGCAGCTCGTTGATCGCGGTCTTGGCGCGCGTCTGCGCGTCGACACGCTTCACGATCACGGCGCAGGCCAGGCTGTACTTGCCGTCGGGGGAGGGCAGGCTGCCCGGTACCACCACCGAGCCGGCCGGCACGCGCCCGTAGAGAATCCGTCCGCTGGCGCGGTCGTAGATGCGCGTGCTCTGCCCGATGAAGACGCCCATCGAGATCACGGCACCTTCCTCGACCACCACGCCTTCGACGATCTCCGAGCGCGCGCCGATGAAGCAGTCGTCCTCGATGATCGTGGGCGCGGCCTGCAGCGGCTCGAGTACGCCGCCGATGCCGACACCGCCCGAGAGGTGCACGTTGCGCCCGATCTGAGCGCACGAGCCGACCGTCGCCCACGTGTCCACCATCGTGCCTTCGCCGACGTACGCACCGATGTTCACATAGCTGGGCATGAGCACGACCTGCGGCGCCACATACGCCCCGCGCCTGACGACCGCGTGCGGCACGACACGCGTGCCCGCATTGCGGAACGCCTCGGCGTCGTGCGACGCGTACTTGAGCGGCACCTTGTCGTAGAAGCGCGTGAAGCCGGCATCGATGGGCGCGTTGTCGTACACGCGAAAGGACAGCAGCACGGCTTTCTTCAGCCACTCGTTCACGACCCAGGCGCCGCCGCGTTTCTCCGCAATGCGCACCGCGCCGCGATCGAGCAACGCCACGCACTCATCCACGGCGGCGCGCACGGCGGCTGGGACGGTGGCCGGCGACAAGCTCGCGCGGCTCTCGAAGGCGGTCTCGATGGCGGCCTGCAGCGATTGGTTCATGCACCTTCCTCGATGAAGCGGCCCTCGACGAACCGACGAATCCGCCGGGCGGCCTCGACGCAGTCCGCGACGCTCGCCACCAGCGACAGTCGCACCCGTCCGCGGCCCGGATTGCTGCCGGCATTGTCGCGCGCCAGGTAGGTGCCGGGCAGCGCCAGCACATTCTGGCTTGCATGGAGCCGGCGCGCGAAGCTTTCGTCGTCGCCGCCCACGTTCGGCCACAGGTAGAAGGCGGCTTGCGGCCGCGGCACGTCGAGCACCGGTTCGAGGATCGGCAGCACCGCCGCGAACTTCTGGCGGTAGAGCTCGCGATTCGCGGCCACGTGCGCGTCGTCCTCCCACGCGGGAACGCTGGCGAGCTGGGTATGAGTGCCGACCGCGGCCCCGTGATAGGTCCTATATAAGAGGAATCGCTTCAGGATCGCCGGGTCGCCGGCCACGACGCCGGAGCGCAGTCCGGGCACGCTCGAGCGCTTGGAAAGGCTGTGAAACACGACGCAGCGCTGAAAGCGCGTGCGACCGCTGTTCAGCGCCGCCTGCAACAGTCCGGGCGGCGGCGCATCCAGGTAGATATCCGCGTAGCACTCGTCGGCGGCGATGATGAAATCGTGCTTCTCGGCGAGCTCGAGCGCCGCTGCCAGATAGCGCTCGCTCATGACAGCGCCGGTGGGATTGCCGGGCGAGCACAGGAACAGGAGCTGGCAGCGCTGCCACACCGACGCGGGCACGGCTTCGAGGTCCGGCAGGAAGCGCGCCGCGGCCACCGTGTCCAGATAGTACGGCTCGGCGCCGGCGAGGAGCGTGGCGCCCTCGTAGATCTGGTAGAACGGATTGGGCATCGCGACCAGCGGACGCGCGCTCGCGTCGATGACCGCCTGCACGAACGCGAACAGCGCTTCGCGCGTGCCGTTCACCGGCAGCACCATCGTCTGCGGATCGATCGCTCCGCCCGGCAGATCGAAACGCCGCTCCAGCGCGCCTGCAGCGGCCTGCCGCAGTTCCGGGATGCCGAGCGCCAGCGGGTAGCTGCCCAGCGTGTGCAGCGAGTTCTTCAGTGCCTCGACCAGGAACGCAGGCGCCGGATGCCTGGGCTCGCCGATCGACATCGAGATGGCTGCGACTTCGGGTGGCGTTTCGTGCGCGATCAGCGCGCGCAGGCGCTCGAAGGGGTAGGGGTGCAGGAGGTCGAGCCTGGGATTCATCGTCATCGACTATGTTCAGGCTTTGCGATCGAGCGCTTCGAGCAGTCGCTGCTCCAGGCGCTGCGCGGTCTCGTCGGAGAGTGGCTGACCGGCGGCATCGGCGACGTAGAACACGTCCTCCGCGCGCTCGCCGACCGTCATGATGCGGGCGCCCTGCACGTCGACCCGCTCGGCCATGAAGATCTTGCCGACTTCCGACAGCAGGCCGGGCCGATCGCCCGCGATCAGCTCCAGTATCGTGCGGTTGCGCCGCGGGTCCGCGGCGATGGTCACGTGCGTGGGCGTCGCGAACATGCGCACCTGGCGCGGCGCGCGCCGCGTGACGGCGAGCGGTGTTTCCGCCGGCTGGCGCAGGCTGCGCCACAGCGACTGCTCGATCTCGTGCACGCGCGAGACATCGGTGATGGTACGCCCGTTGTCCTCCAGCACGAGGTAGGTATCCAGGCTGAAGCCGTTCGCGCTCGGCGTGATGCGCGCATCCACGATGTTGAGCCCCATCTGGTCGAGCACGGCGGTGGTGCGAGCGAAGGTGTCATAACGGTGCGCGGTGTACGTGAAGATGGGCGTTCCGCCGCGCTCGGTCTGCGGACTGATGGCAACCAGCGGCCCTTCGTCGTCGTCCTCGCGCGCCGCGAGCAGGGCGCTGTGCCAGGCCACTTCCTGAGGCGTGTGCCGCAGGAAATAGACGTCGGTGAAGCTCGCCCAGAGCGACTCGATCGCCTGCCCCGGCACGCCCTGCTGCTGCAGCTGCGCACGCGCCGCTTCGCGCGTCGCGCGCACCAGTTCCTCCTGGTCGATCGGCACTTCCAGCCCGCGGCGCAGCGCGCGCTTCACGCGCTCGTAGAACTCCTCGAACAGCGAGGCCTTCCAGGAGTTCCACAGCTTCGGATTGGTGCCGCGCACGTCGGCGACGGTGAGCACGTACAGGTAGTCGAGATGCGTCTGGTCGCCGACCTTGCGCGCGAAGTCCTGGATGACCTCCGGGTCGCTGATGTCCTTCTTCTGCGCGGTCACGGACAGCAGCAGGTGGTGGCGCACGAGCCAGGCGACCAGCCGCGCCTCGTAGCGCCCGAGTCCCTGCTCGAGGCAGAACGCTTCGGCATCCACCGCGCCGAGCTCCGAGTGATCGCCGCCGCGGCCCTTGGCGATGTCGTGGAAGAGCGCGGCAAGGTAGGCGATCTCGAGCTTCGGCAGCGCCTGGGCGATTCGTGACAGGGCAGGGAATTCCTGGTCGTACTTCGCCATCGCGAGGCGCCGCAGATTGCTCACCACGAACAGGGTGTGCGCATCGACCGTGTAGGCGTGGAACAGGTCGTACTGCATGCGCCCGACGATGCGGCCGAAGGCGGGAATGTAGCGACCGAGTACGCCGTACAGATTCATGCGCCTGAGCTCGTGCGTCACGCCCGTCGCCGCGCGCAGGATGTCGAGGAACAGGCGATGGTGCCGCGGGTTCTGGCGGAACTCCTCGTCGATGAGCCAGAGGTTGCGGCCGATGTGACGGATGGTCGAGGCGCGCACGCCGCGGATCTGCGGGTTCTGCTGCATCAGCCCGAACAGCTCCAGCAGCGCCGAGGGACTGCGCGCGAACACGTCCTCGTTCACCGCTTCCAGGTAGTCGTTGCGGATCTGGAAGCGCGGATTGAGCGGCACGGGCTGCGAGCCTTCCGTCGCGGCGGGCATCAGGATCGCCTCGCGGAACAGCTGCAGCAGCATCTCGTTCAGCAGGCTCACGTCCATGACCGTGCGGTAGTAGCGCTGCATGAACTGCTCGACCGCGAGCGTGTAGGTGGCGTCTTCGTAGCCGAACAGCTTCGCGAGCTTGATCTGGTGGTCGAACAGCAGGCGGTCCTCGCGCCGCCCGGTGAGCATGTGCAGGGCGAACCGCACGCGCCACAGGAAGGCCTGTGCCGCCTGCAGCTTGCGCAGCTCGTTGCGCGTCAGAAAACCGTGCGGCACGAGGCCGTCGAGCGTGTCGGTGCCGAAGTGGCGCTTGGCGACCCAGCCGATGGTCTGGATGTCGCGCAGCCCGCCCGGACTCGACTTCACGTTGGGCTCGAGGTTGTAGGCGGTGTCGTGGAAACGATGGTGCCGCGCGACCTGCTCGGCCACCTTCGCCTCGAAGAAATCCTGCGCGCTCCACACGCGCTCGGGAGCGATTGCCTGTTTCATCGCCCCGTACAGGCCGGCGGGGCCCGCGAGCAGGCGCGACTCGATCAGCGTCGTGGCGACGGAAATGTCGGCGAGGCTCTCGCGCTGGCAGTCGTCGATCGTGCGCACGCTGTGGCCCACTTCCAGGCCGATGTCCCACAGGAACGTGAGAAAGCGCTCCAGGCCCGGCTGCCAGCTCTGCGAATCGCTCTTGGGCAGGAGGATGCAGACGTCGATGTCCGAGCACGGATGCAGCTCGCCGCGGCCGTAGCCGCCGACCGCGAGCAGCGCCAGGTCCGCGGCCTGCGTCGCGTTCAGCCTCCAGGCCTTCTCCAGCAATGCATCGACGAGGCGCGCGCGATCGCGCACCAGCGTTTCGACCGGCTCGTCCTGAGAGAAGCGCTCGGTGAGCTCGGCACCGCCCTTGCGCAGCGCTTCGCGGAACACGGCGATCGCAGCGGGCGGATCAGTGATCGAGTCGCCACACGCCGCGAGCGTATCGTTGAGCGAAGACAGGTAACGCCAGGCGGGTGCCGGCGCGGAGCGCAACTCCGGTGCGTCGTCGCGATCGTCGTGGGACTGCGGGATCACCTGCCGATCAGCTGGCAATCGCGGCAACGCGACTGCGGCTGCCGAGTGTCAGGACGTCATAGCCGCGCGCTGTGACCAGCACTGTGTGCTCCCACTGCGCCGACAGCGAGTGATCCTTGGTGACGACGGTCCAGCCGTCCGGGAGCAGGCGCACGTGGCGGCGTCCCGCGTTCACCATCGGCTCGACGGTGAAGGTCATTCCCGGTTGCAGCGGCCCGAAGCCCGTTCCGGGTTCGCCGTAGTGCAGGACCTGCGGGTCTTCGTGGTAGACACGCCCGATGCCATGGCCGCAGTACTCGCGGACCACCGAGAAATTGTTGGCCTCCACGTAGGTCTGGATCGCGTGGCCGATGTCGCCCAGGTAGGCGCCCGGTTTCACCGCGTTGATGCCGCGCCACATGGCCTCGAAGCACACCTCGGTGAGGCGCTGCGCCTGCACGGAGGGCTTGCCCACGAAGTACATGCGGCTGGTGTCGCCATGGAAGCCGTCGTGAATCACGGTGACGTCGATGTTGATGATGTCCCCGTTCTTGAGCACGCGCTCGCCCGGGATGCCGTGGCAGACCACGTGGTTCACCGAGGCGCAGATGGTCTTCGGGTACCCCTTGTAGTTGAGGTTGGCCGGGATGGAGCGCTGGGTGCGCACGATGTAGTCGTGACAGATGCGGTCCAGCTCCTCGGTGGTCACCCCGGGCACCACGTAGTCGCCGATCATGTCCAGGACCTCGGCTGCCAGGCGGCCGGCGATCCGCATCTGCGCCTGCTCAGCCGGAGTCTTGATCGTGACGTTCATCAGTGCGGGGGAGACGGGGTGGCATTCCTGTAGAGATGGCGATTCGCCTAACGCGTTGTTAGGCCAGCAAAAGTATGTTATAAAGCGCGCCGTTTTTTCGCAACGCAAACCACACGCGTCACCGATACCTTGCGGATGGGTGCTGCGGTCACCGAAGGGCCTAGAGGCCTGACGGTACTGCGGTTTCCGCATGGGGTGCGCGGAGGCTCAACCCCCAAGGAGTTTTTTCATGCCCAGCGTGTCCATGCGACAGATGCTGGAAGCGGGTGTTCATTTCGGACATCAGACCCGCTTCTGGAACCCCAAGATGGCTCCCTACATCTTCGGGGAACGTAACAAGATCCACATCATCAACCTCGAGAAGACGCAGCCCCTTTTCGCGGAAGCCGCGAACTTCATCAAGAGCGTGGTGGCCGACGGCGGCAAGGTGCTGTTCGTGGGCACCAAGCGCTCCGCGCGCGAGGCCGTGCAGTCCGAGGCGACCCGCTGCGGCATGCCGTACGTGAACCAGCGCTGGCTGGGTGGCATGCTCACCAACTTCAAGACCATCCGCCAGTCCATCAAGCGCTTCACCGAGCTCGAGGAGATGGCCGCGAGCGGGGCGCTCGACAAGCGCGGCAAGAAGGAAGCGCAGGGCCTGCGCCGCGAGATGGAGAAGTTCCGCAAGAGCCTCGGCGGCATCAAGGACATGGGCGCGCTGCCGGACGTGATGTTCGTCATCGACGTCGGGCACGAGAACATCGCGGTGCACGAGGCGCGCAAGCTCGGCATCCCGGTGGTCGCGGTCGTGGACACCAACTGCTCCCCCGATTCGATCGACTACGTGATCCCCGGCAACGATGACGCCATGCGCGCGATCCAGCTCTACGCCATGGGCATCGCGGAAGCGGTGCTGGAGGGCAAGTCCTCCATCCCCGAGGTTCCGCAGGGCGAGGACGAGTTCGTGGAGCTCGACGAGGAGGGCAACCTCAAGAAGAAGTCGGCGCGCGGACGTCCGCAGGCGCCGAAGAAGAAGGCGGCCATCCGGCGCAAGCCCGCGGCGAAGATCGTGGAGCTCGGCTCCGCGCCCGAGTCGGCCGTGGTGGCCGAGGCGGACGAGGCCGCGGATGTAGAGACCGAGGCCAGCCCGACACGCAGTGTCAACGAGCGCTTCACGCGCCGGCGCACTGGCGCTGGCGCAGCGACGCGCAAGCCCGGCGGCGGGCCGCGCGGCTGAGGCAGTGCGCGCCACCGGCGCGCGGCCACAGTCGGCGACAGACGAGCGGCGACAGGATTTCAGAGGTACGCGATGACGATCACGGCAGAGGCAGTCAAGCAGCTTCGCGAGCGCACCGGCGCGGGGATGATGGAGTGCAAGAAGGCGCTGGTGGAGTCCGGCGGCAACCTGGACGCGGCGGCCGAGCTCATGCGCAAGCAGGGCCTGGCCAAGGCGGACAAGAAGGCGACGCGCGTCGCGGCCGAGGGTACGGTCGTCATCGAGCGCTCGGCCGACGGTCGTGCGGCAGTGATCGTCGAGGTCAACAGCGAAACGGATTTCGTGGCACGCGAGCAGGATTTTCGCGCTTTCGCGCAGGCGGCGGCGCAGCTCGCGCTGAAGTCCGGCGCCACCACCGTCGACACGCTCATGTCCCAGAAGACCGACGGCGGCGAGACGCTCGACGAGCGTCGCCGGGCGCTGGTGTCGAAGATCGGCGAGAACATCGCCGTGCGCCGCCTCGCGCGCATCGAGTCGCCCGGGGTGCTCGGCTCCTACGTGCACACCAACTCGCGCGTCGGCGCGCTGGTCGCGCTGAAGGGCGGTGACGAGATGCTGGCGAAGAATCTCGCCATGCACGTCGCGGCCACCAAGCCGGCCTACGGCACGCAGCGCGACGTCCCGGCCGACACCGTCGCCAAGGAGCGCGAGATCCTCACCGAGCGCACGCTCGCCGAGGGCAAGTCCGGCGACATGGTGCCGAAGATCGTCGAAGGGAAGCTGCGCAAGTTCTACGCGGAGGTGACGCTCGTCGGCCAGCCGTTCGTGATGGACGACAAGGTCACGGTCGAGCAGCTCCTCAAGCAGGGCAAGGCCGAGCTGGCGGGTTTCGCCTGCTTCGAAGTCGGCCAGGGCATCGAGAAGAAACAGGCCGATTTCGCGGCCGAAGTGATGGCGACGGTGCAGGGCAGCGGCGGCGTCAAGCACTGACCGGCGTCAACCTGCGCCCCCGCGCGGATGCGCATCTGAGGCTCTAAGGCGGCACGCAAATGGCAAACGCACGCTACCGGCGCATCCTCGTGAAACTGAGCGGCGAAGCCCTGCTCGGCGGCGAGGACTATGGCATCGACGCAGCCATGCTCAAGCGCATCGCGGGCGAGATCCGCGAGGTGACCGAGCTCAACGTGCAGGTCGCCGTGGTCATCGGCGGAGGCAACATCTTCCGGGGTGCCGGCCTGGCGCGCGCCGGCATGGACCGCGTCACCGCCGACCACATGGGAATGCTCGCGACCGTGATGAACGCGCTCGCGATGCAGGATGCGCTCGAGAGCCTGGGCACGTACGCACGCGTGATGTCGGCACTGCGCATCAACGAGGTGTGCGAGGATTACATCCGCCGCCGCGCGGTGCGCCATCTCGAAAAGGGCCGCGTCGTCATCTTCGCCGCCGGCACCGGCAACCCGTTCTTCACCACCGACACCGCGGCGAGCCTGCGCGCGATCGAGATCGACGCCGACGTCCTGCTCAAGGCCACCAAGGTGAACGGCGTGTATTCCGCCGACCCGGTCAAGGATGCCAAGGCCACGCGCTACGCGCGGCTCACCTTCGACCAGGTGCTCACCGACAAGCTCGCGGTCATGGACGCCACCGCGATCGTGATGTGCCGCGACAACAATCTGCCGCTGCAGGTGTTCAACCTCAACAACGCGGGCGACCTGATGCGTATCGTGCTGGGCGAGGACGTCGGTACGGTCGTCTCCAACGGGGGTTAGGTCATGCTGGAAGACATCAAGAAGGACGCGACGCAGCGCATGGCCAAGTGCGTGCTGTCGTATCGCAACGACCTGAAGAAGGTGCGCACCGGGCGCGCGCATCCGAGCCTGGTCGAGCACCTGCGGGTGGAGTACTACGGCAACGACGTCCCGCTCAACCAGGTCTCGAACATCAGCGTCGAGGACGCGCGCACGCTGGTGGTGAGCCCATGGGAAAAGACCATGGTGCAGGTGATCGAGAAAGCGATCATGAAGTCCGATCTCGGGCTCACGCCCGCCACCGCGGGCCAGGTGATCCGCATCCCGCTGCCGCCGCTCACCGAGGAGCGGCGCCGCGAAATGACCAAGCTGGTGCGTCACGAGGCGGAGAATGCGCGCGTGAGCGTGCGCAACGTGCGCCGCGACGTGATGAACGAGCTCAAGGAAATGCTCAAGGAGAAGCTCCTGTCGCAGGACGACGAAAAGCGCGCGCACGAGGAGATCCAGAAGCTCACCGACAGGCACGTGGCCGAGATCGACCAGGTGCTGGCCGAAAAAGAAAAAGAGCTGATGCAGGTTTGAGGCAGGCCCTCGACAAGGCGAGCAGCCCCAGGCACATCGCCATCATCATGGACGGCAATGGCCGCTGGGCGCAGGCTCGTGGCCTGCCGCGCCACGCCGGCCACAGGGCAGGCATCGCGCCGGTGAAGATGGTCGTGAAAGCCTGCGGCGAAGTGGGCGTGCAGGCGCTCACGCTGTTCGCTTTCTCCAGCGAGAACTGGCGCCGCCCGCAGGAGGAAGTCTCGCGCATCATGGAGCTGTTCATGGAGGCCCTGCAGAGCGAAGTCGAGGAGCTGCACGCCAACCAGGTGCGCCTGCGTTTCATCGGCGATCGTCGCTCGCTCAGCGTGCGCCTGCAGGCGCGGCTGAACGAAGCAGAGGACTACACGCGCGCCAATCGCGGCCTGGCGCTGGTCGTCGCCGTCGGCTACGGCGGCCGCTGGGACATCGTCGAGGCCGCGCGCACGCTGGCGCGGCGCTGCACCAGCGGCGCACTGAGTGCCGACGCGATCGACGAGGCGGCGCTCGCCTCCGCGCTCGCGCTCGGCGAGCTGCCCGATCCGGACCTGTTCATCCGCACCGGCGGCGAGCGTCGCATCAGCAATTTCCTGCTCTGGAATCTCGCCTACACCGAGCTGCACTTCTGCGATGTGCTCTGGCCCGATTTCTCGCGCGCCGACCTCGACCGCGCGCTCGAGTCCTTCGCGGGTCGCGAGCGCCGCTACGGTCTCACCGCTGCCCAGGCGGGCGCCCACTGATGCTGCGCCAGCGCATTCTCACCGCGGTGGCGCTCGGCGTCGCGCTGCTCGTCATCCTGCTGTGGCTGCCGCAGAGCGTGGCGCTCGTGGTGTTCGCGCTCATCGTGCTGATGGGCGCCTGGGAATGGTCCGCGTTCCCGCGCTTCGGCGCGCCGGTGGCGCGTTTCGTCTATGTGCTCGCGGTGGCCGTGGCGATGGCGGCGGCGTACCAGGTCACACGCGATCCGGCGCGACTCGAAATCCTCATGCTGTGCGCGCTCGCGTGGTGGGCGCTCGCGTTCCTCTGGGTGACGCTGGCGCCGGCGCGTCATAGCCGCGCCACGGTGATCATCGCCGGCCTGTTCGTGCTGGTGCCGGCCTGGGTTGCGCTTGCGGACCTGTACCAGTGGTCGGACACCGAGCGCGCGCCGGGAGCCGAACGCGCGTTGTTCCTGCTCGCGCTGGTGTGGGCCGCCGACATCGGCGCCTACTTCGCGGGGCGCTCCTTCGGCCGTCTGAAACTCGCGCCGCGCGTGAGCCCCAGCAAGACCTGGGAGGGCGTGCTCGGCGGACTGGCGCTGTCGGCCGTGGTCGCGTTCTTCGGTGCGAACTGGTTCGGCGCGGACCGCACGGCTTTCGTTTCGCTGTGCCTCGCCGTGGTGCTGCTCTCGATCGTCGGAGACCTGACCGAGAGCATGTTCAAGCGCTACGCGGGACTGAAGGACAGCGGCTCCATCTTTCCGGGACACGGCGGCGTGCTCGATCGCATCGACAGCGTGACGGCCGCGGCGCCGGCGTTCCTGCTCGGCCTGCGCTGGCTCGAGGGTGCCCCGTGAAGGGAGTGGTCATCCTCGGCTCGACGGGCAGCATCGGCGTGAATACGCTCGATGTGATCTCGCGTCACCCCGGCGAGCTGCGCGCCGTCGCGCTGACCGCGCAGGCGAACGAGGAACGGCTGTTCGAGCAGTGCAGCGCGCATCGGCCCGATGTCGCGGTGCTGGTGGACGAGCAGGCGGCCGAGCGCCTCGCGCAGCGGCTGCGCCAGGCGGGTATCGCGACGCGGGTGCTTGCGGGCACCAAGGCGCTGGAGCAGGTGGCGGCGCTGCCGCAGGCGGATTGCGTGATGGCCGCCATCGTCGGGGCCGCGGGACTTCTGCCGACGCTCGCCGCGGCGCGCGCAGGCAAGCGGCTGTTGCTGGCGAACAAGGAATCCGTGGTGATGGCGGGCGAGCTCCTGATGGAAGCGGTGCGCGCCGGCGGCGGGGCGCTTTTCCCCATCGACAGCGAGCACAACGCGATCTTCCAGTGCCTGCCGCCGAACTGCCTGCCCGGCATCCGCGCACAGGGCGTGCGACGTATCGTGCTCACCGCATCGGGAGGGCCGTTCCTGCGCACGCCCGCGAACGAGCTGGAGCGCGTCACGCCGGAAGCCGCGTGCGCTCACCCGCGCTGGGTCATGGGACGAAAGATCTCGGTGGACTCGGCGACGCTCATGAACAAGGGCCTGGAGCTGATAGAGGCCTGCCGGCTGTTCGGCGTGGGCCCGGACGACGTGGAAGTCGTGGTGCACCCGCAGAGCGTGGTGCATTCGATGGTGCAGTACGTGGACGGTTCGACCCTCGCGCAGCTGGGCAACCCCGACATGCGCACGCCGATCGCGCATGCGCTGGCCTGGCCCGAGCGGCGCGAGTCGGGGGCCGTGGCTCTCGACATCGTTGCGACGGCGCGCCTCACGTTCGAGGCGCCCGACCACGAGCGCTGTCCCTGCCTGGGCCTGGCGCAACGCGCGGCGCGCGCCGCAGGCACCGCGCCTGCGTTGCTGAACGCCGCCAACGAAGTGGCGGTGGCGGCTTTCCTGGAGCGGCGGCTGAACTTTGCCTCGATTCCGGTGGTCATTGAGGGCGTACTGGATCGGGTTGCGACCCACCCCGTGCGGGAGCTGGACGATGTCCTGGCGGCGGACGCCGCGGCTCGGTCCGCCGCGCAGCAGGGCGTCGCGCGCCTCGAGGGAAGGAGCCCCGACACGAGGGCTGGGGCTTTCGCATGACGCTTCTGACTTCAATTCTCGCGTTCATCGTCGCGATCAGCGTGCTGGTCGCGGTGCACGAGTTCGGCCACTACTGGGTCGCGCGGCGGCTCGGGTTCAAGGTGCTGCGCTTCTCCATCGGCTTCGGCCGTCCGCTGTGGAAGCGGGTCGCCGGGCCCGACCAGGTCGAATATGTCATCGCCGCGATCCCGCTCGGCGGTTACGTGAAGCTCCTCGACGAGCGCGAGGGACCAGTGCCGACCGCGGACCTGCCGCGCTCGTTCACTCACCGCCCGGTGTGGCAGCGCCTGCTGGTGCTCGCCGCCGGACCGGCCTTCAACTTCATGTTCGCGATCCTCGCCTACTGGGCGCTGTTCATGTGGGGCGTGCCCCAGGCGCGGCCCGTGGTCGGGGACATCCTGAACGGCTCGTACGCCGCCGAGGCCGGCCTGCGACCCGGCGACCAGATCCTCGAGGTCGACGGCAGCCGCACGCCCGACGCCAAGTCCGCCGTGTTCGCGCTGCTCGAGAACGTGCTCGACGACGGCGCGGCGCAGCTGAACGTGCGCTCCTCTGCCGGTGAAACGCGCGAGCTCGAGCTGCGGATTCCGAGCGCCGCGGAACGCCACAAGCTGACCGAGCCGGGGCTCCTCATGCAGGGACTCGGTTTCGATTTCGCCTCCGGTCCCACGCGGGTGCTGATCGACGACGTGAGCGACGATTCGCCGGCCGCGCTGGCTGGCCTGCGCAGCGGCGATGTGGTGCGGGCGATCGACGGCCAGGAGCCGCAGAACGCTGCGGATTTCGTGGCGCGTGTGCAGCGGCGCGGCGGCGAGCGCGTGCTCCTGAGCATCGAGCGGGACGGGCAGGCGCTGGTCGTTCCCGTCAGCGTGCGCGCGGATCGCGAGGGCGAGCGCACCGTCGGTCGGATCGGCGCGGCGCTCACGAACATGCCGAGCGCCCTGAGCATGGAGCGCCTGGGCCCCGTATCGGCCCTGGGACGAGCCGCCGGCGAGACCTGGCAGATGTCGGCGCTCACCGTGAACATGCTCTGGAACATGGTGATGGGGCGCGTGTCGGTGAAGAACATCTCCGGCCCGATCAACATCGCCGCGTTCGCCGGCGAGACCGCGCGCGTGGGCCTGCGGCCGTTCCTCACGTTCCTCGCGATCGTCAGCATCAGCTTAGGGATCCTGAACCTGTTGCCGATCCCGATCCTGGACGGTGGCCAGATGCTGTTCCAGGTGATCGAAGCGGCGAAGGGCAGCCCCCTTTCGGAGCGCGCGCAGCTGCTCGGGCAGCAGGTCGGCATCGCGTTGCTGTTGCTGCTGATGAGCCTCGCGTTCTACAACGACATCTCGTCGCGCTTCCTCAACTAACGAACAAGGTCCGACCGATGCTCCGCCAGGCCATTGCCGCGCTCCTGCTGTGCCCCGCGCTTCTGTCGGGCGCACTCGCGCAGGAGGAGAGCTCCGCCACGAACAGCGAGTTCGTGGTGGGCGACATCCGCGTCGAGGGCCTGCAGCGCATCTCCGAGGGCACGGTCTACAACTACCTGCCGGTGAACATCGGCGACCGGCTCGACCAGCGCCGCATCCAGGAAGCGCTGCGTGCCCTCTACGACACGGATTTCTTCCGCGACGTGGAGCTGCGCCGCGACGGCAACACGCTGGTGGTGGCGGTGCGCGAGCGTCCCTCGATCGAGAGTTTCGAGATCAAGGGCAACAAGGACATCAAGACCGAGGACCTGCAGAAGAGCCTGCGCAACGTCGGCCTGGCGCAGGGCAAGACCTTCGACCGCTCGGTGCTCGAGGACGTGACCCAGTACCTCACCGACCAGTACTTCGCGCGCGGCAAGTACGCCGTGCGCGTGGATACGCGCGTGGAGGAAGTGCCGGGCAACAAGGTCAAGGTGTCCATCGACATCGCCGAGGGCAAGCGCGCGAAGATCCGCCAGATCAACATCGTCGGCAACACCACGTTCACGGACGAGGAGATCCTCGACGAGTTCGAGCTCAAGACACCCAACTGGCTGTCGTGGTACCGGCAGGACGATCGCTACGCGCGCGAGGCGCTGCAGGGCGACCTGGAAAAGCTGCGCTCGTTCTACATGGATCGCGGCTACGCCAACTTCCGCATCGAGGCGCCGCAGGTGACGATCTCGCCCGAGAAGGACGACATCTTCATCACGATCAACGTGAACGAGGGCGACGTCTACACCGTGAGCGAGGTGAAGCTCGCGGGCAACCTGGTGCTGCCCGAGGAGCAGCTGCGCCCGCTGCTGCTGGTCAGGACCGGACAGACGTTCTCCAACAAGCTGGTCACCTCCACGCAGGAACTGCTCAGCTACCGGCTCGGCGCGGATGGCTACGCCTTTGCGAAGATCGATCCCGTGCCGGAGACCAACGACGCCGAGAAGACGGTGTCGATCACGTTCTTCGTCGACCCGCAGAATCGCGTGTACGTGCGCCACATCAATTTCCTCGGCACCAGCAGCATCAACGACGAGGTGCTGCGCCGCGAGATGCGCCAGCTCGAAGGCGGCTGGCTGTCGAACCAGGCCGTGGAGCGTTCCAAGGAGCGCCTCCAGCGCCTGCCGTACGTGGAGAAGGTGGATTTCGAGACGAATCCGGTGCCCGGTTCGCCGGACCTGATCGACGTGGACTACACGATCAAGGAAGGCCTGCCGGGACAGTTCGGCGGCGGCATCGGCTATTCCGAGTCGCAGGACTTCATCCTCAACGGCAGCTTCGTGCACAGCAATTTCATGGGCACGGGCCAGCGCATCGCCGCGGAGCTGAGCACCGGCCAGTACAGCAAGGTGTACAGCTTCTCGCACACCGACCCGTACACGACCGTCGACGGCGTCAGCCGCTCGCTCTCGCTGACCTATCGCGACATCACGCAGTTCGTATCGGCCTCCTCGGACTTCTCCACCGAAACCATCACGGGCGGCGTCGACTATTCCTACCCCATCAGCGAATACCAGGCGCTGCGCTTCGGGCTCTCGGCGCAGAAGGCCGAGCTGGTGACCGGTGCGGGCAGCGCCATCCAGGCGAACTTCTGGGTGCAGAACAACGGCAACGACTGCAGCCCCAACGATCCGGACATCGTGATCAATTGCAGCAACTTCACGCTGGGCGAGCTGGTCGCGGGCTGGAATTTCGATACGCGCAACCGTGCCCTGTTCGCCGATCGCGGCATGCGCCACTCGCTGGCGGCCGCCGTGACGGTGCCGGGCAGCGAGGTGGAATACTGGACTCTGACCTACGACTACCTGCAGTTCATGCCGCTCCCGGGGCCCTTCACGCTGGCCCTGCAGGGCGAGCTGGCCTACGGTTCCGACATCGGCGAGACGACCTCGCTCCCGCCGTACCGCAACTACTTCGCGGGCGGTCCCGAGTCGGTGCGCGGCTATCGTGAGAGCCGCCTCGGCCCGAAGGACAACTTCGGCAACCCGTACGGCGGCAACATGAAGGCGACGGCGCGCGCCGAGATCCTGTTCCCCATGCCCGAGAAGTGGCGCACCACGGCGCGGGTGAGCGCGTTCTACGACATGGGCAACGTGTTCTACACCGGCAAGCACACGAACTTCATCGGCCGCGACGGGCGCACGCCGGTCGACTATGATTTCGCGTATGATAAATTGAAGCATTCAGCCGGCGTCGCGGTGCAATGGCTTGCGCCGCTGGGCATTTTCCGCTTCAGCTACGCCTTCCCGCTGAACGCCTACGCGGGCGACAGCGTGCTGTTCGAGGACGAGGTCGAGCGCTTCCAGTTCTCCGTCGGCCAGGCGTTCTGACCAAGACAACACAACAGGGGTCCACCAGAAAGTGATGAGCATCCTAAACGCGCGCCGCGCCCTCTGGGGCGTCGCGATCGCCGCCGCCGCGGGGCTGGCTTCGCCTGCCATCGCGCAGGCACAGATGAAAGTGGGTGTGGTGAGCGTGCCGCAGCTCATGGAAGAAGCGCCCCAGGCCAAGGCCGCCATGCAGGCGCTCGAGGACGAGTTCAAGCCGCGCCAGCGCGACATCGTGAACCAGCAGAAGGAACTCAAGGCGCGCGAGGAGAAGCTCACGCGCGACAGCGCCGTGATGTCGGAGGCCGAGCGCAGCAAGGCCGAGCGCGAGTTGCGCGATGCGCAGCGCGACATGGCGCGCAAGCAGAACGAGTTCGTCGAGGACCTCAACGTGCGGCGCAACGAGGAGCTCGGGCGCCTGCAGAAGACCCTGCTCAGCGAAGTGCAGACTTACGCGCGCACGCAGGGCTACGACCTGGTGATCGGCGACGGCGTGCTGTTCGCCAAGGACGCGATCAATATCACCCCGCAGGTGCTGAGCGCGATTCGCGCCAAGGCGCCCGCCGCTCCGGCGACGGCCGCGCCCAAGCCGCCCGCGGAAAAGAAACCCTGATCCGCGCATGCTGACCTGAGCCTATGTCGCCAGCTGTTCCCGGCGCGGTGAGCACGACGCTGGGCGCGCTGGCCGTGCGCTTCGGCTGCGAGCTGCAGGGCGATCCGGACATCGAGGTCGATGCGGTCGCGACGCTGCAGAACGCGGCGCCGCGCACCATCGCCTTCCTGGCGAATCCGAAGTACCGCAAGCATCTCGCCAGCACGCGCGCCGCGGCGGTGATCCTCGATCCGAAGCTGGCGGCGCAATGTCCCGTCGCCGCGCTGCTCAGTCCCAATCCGTACGCGCTGTACGCACGCATCGCCGCCGTGTTGCATCCGGAACCGCCCGTCGAGCCCGGGATCCATGCGCGCGCGGTGGTGGAGCCGGGCGCCCAAGTGGACCCGACTGCCTCGGTCGGCGCGGGCGCGGTGATCGAGCCGGGGGCAAGGATCGGTGCGCGCGCCCGCATCGGCTCTGGTTGCGTCGTCATGGCGAACGCGAGCGTGGGTGCGGACACGCGCCTGGTTGCGAACGTGACGCTGGGCCGCGGCGTGGTGCTGGGCGAGCGCTGCCTGTTGCATCCGGGCGTGGTGGTGGGCGGCGATGGCTTCGGCCTCGCTCCGGACCGGGCAGGCTGGGTGAAGGTGCCGCAGGTCGGCACCGTGCGCATCGGCAACGATGTCGAGATCGGCTCGAGCACCACCATCGATCGCGGGGCGATCGAGGACACGGTGATCGAAGACGGCGTCAAACTCGACAACCAGATCCAGATCGGGCACAACGTGCGCGTCGGTGCGCACACGGCCATCGCCGGTTGCACCGGCGTGTCCGGCAGCACGACGATCGGCAGCCGCTGCCTGATCGGCGGCATGGTGGGAATCGCGGGGCACCTCACCATCGCCGACGACGTGGTGGTGACGGGGCGCACTTTCGTCAACAATTCGATCGCCGAGAAGGGGACCTACTCGGGCGGCCTGCCGATGGACGAGGCGAAGCGCTTCCGGCGCAACGCGGCGCGCTTCCGCCGGCTCGACGAGCTGGCGCGGCGCGTGAACCGGCTCGACGACAGCGAAGAGGGAGACGATGACGAAGACTGACAAGCCCTTCATGGACATCAGCGCGGTGATGCGCCAGCTCCCGCACCGCTACCCGTTCCTCCTGGTCGACCGCGTGCTCGAGTGCGACCCGGGCAAGAGCATCCGCGCCGTGAAGAACGTGACCTACAACGAGCCGTTCTTTCCCGGCCACTTTCCGCACCGCCCGGTGATGCCGGGCGTCATGATCATCGAGGCACTGGCGCAGGCCGCGGGCATCCTCGCCTTCGTGACGGCCGGCGTGGTGCCGGACGAGGAAACTCGTTTCTACTTCGTCGGCATCGACAGGGCGCGCTTCCGGCGCCCGGTGGAACCCGGCGACCAGATCGTGCTCAAGGCCCGGCTCACGCGCGCGCTCAAGGGTATCTGGAAGTTCGAGACGGTGGCCGAAGTGGACGGCGAGGAAGTCTGCTCCGCCGAGATGATGGTCGCGCCCGAGACGCGCCGCGACGCGAAGGGCCAGCCCGCGGCGGCGCCATGATCGACGCGCGCGCCATGGTCGATCCGTCGGCGGAGATCGATCCGTCCGCCGAGATCGGTGCCTTCGCGGTGATCGGCGCGCAGGTGCGCATCGGCGCCGGCACGCGCGTCGCGCCGCACGCCATGGTGCAGGGCCCGAGCACGATCGGGCGCAACAACCGCATCTTCCAGTTCGCCTCCATCGGCGATGCACCGCAGGACCTGAAGTACGCGGGCGAGCCCACGCGCCTGGAAATCGGCGACAACAACGTGTTCCGGGAGAGCTGCACCGTGAACCGCGGCACGGTCAGCGGCGGCGGCGTAACGCGCATCGGCAGCGACAACCTGTTCATGGCGTACTCGCACGTTGCGCACGACTGCCACGTCGGCAATCGCTGCGTCTTCGCGAACATGGCGACGCTCGGCGGGCACGTCGAGATCGGCGACTGGGTGATCTTCGCGGGCTTCTCGGGCGTGCACCAGTTCTGCAAGATCGGCGCGCACGCCTTCATCGCCAACAACACCGCCGTGACGCGCGACGTGCCGCCCTACCTGATGGTGACCGGGCGGCCGGCGGAGCCGCACAGCATCAACTCGGAAGGGCTGAAGCGGCGCGGTTTCACGCCCGAGCAGATCAGGAACCTCAAGAACGCCTTCCGCGTGCTGTATCGCTCGGACCTCAAGTTCGAGGACGCCGCCGCGCGACTGCGCGAGCTGGCCAGCGAGCAGCCCGAGTTGCGGCCTTTCGTCGAATTCCTCGGAACCACGACGCGCAGCATCGTGCGATGAGCGCACCGGTGCGCCTCGCCCTGGTCGCCGGAGAGCATTCGGGCGACCAGCTGGGCGCCGGGCTGATCCGCGAGTTGCGCGCGCGCCTGCCGGGCGCGGAGTTCTTCGGCGTCGCCGGCCCGCGCATGACCGCGGCGGGCTGCGCGCCGTGGGCGAGCTCGGAGCGGCTCGCGGTCATGGGCCTGTTCGAGGTCGTGCGCCACCTGCCCGATCTCATGAAACTGCGCGGCGAGATCACCCGCCGTTTCATCGAAGCGCGCCCGGACGTATTCGTGGGCGTGGACGCGCCTGAATTCAACCTGGGGCTCGCGCGACGGCTGCGCGAGGCCGGGATTCGGACCGTGCAGTACGTGAGCCCGCAGGTGTGGGCCTGGCGGAGCGGACGCGTGCGCGGCATCGCCCGCTCGGTCGACAGCGTGCTGTGCCTGCTGCCCTTCGAGGTGGATTTCTATCGCAACGCCGGCGTGCACGCGGAATTCGTCGGCCATCCGCTCGCCGATCAGATTCCGTTGTCGCCGGACCGCGCCAGTGCCCGCACCCGCCTCGGCCTGACCGAGCGTCCCACGGTCGCGGTGCTGCCGGGCAGCCGCATGGGGGAGGTGAGTCGCCTGGGTGAGGTATTCGCACAGACGATCGCCTGGCTCAACGAGCGCCGCCCGGACCTGCAGTTCGTAGCGCCGATGGCGAGCCGACCGGTACGGGAGAAATTCGAGCTGGCCCTGCAGCGCCACGCCGCCGCGATTCCGGTGCGCCTGGCCGACGGCGATGCGCAGACTGCGCTCGCGGCTGCGGATGCGGTGATCGTCGCCTCGGGCACGGCGACACTCGAGACGCTGCTCAGCAAGCGTCCCATGGTGGTCGCGTATCGGCTCGGCGCGCTGACCGCATGGCTGGTGCGCACCTTCAACCTCATGAAGGCGCCGTATTTCTCCCAGCCGAACCTCCTGGCCGGCCGCCTGGTGGTGCGCGAATTTTTTCAGGAGGCGGTCACCCCCGAGGCGCTCGGCAGTGAGATAGTGCGCCTGCTGGACGACGCGGCGGGGCGGGCGGAGATCGAGCGTTTGTTCACCGAGATCCATCACCGGATGCGCCAGGGTGCGAGCGAGCGTGCCGCGCAGGCCGTGATGAGCCTGCTGCCGGGCGCGGGACGGGCCGGGCAATGAGGCGGCGCCGCTGGCGACCACGCCAGGGTGAGCTCGAGTTCACGCGTGCGCGGTGGCTTGCCGGTGTGGACGAAGCCGGACGTGGGCCGCTCGCAGGCCCGGTGGTGGCGGCCGCGGTCATTCTCAATCCACGCCGGCCGATCCGTGGCCTGAATGACTCCAAGCTGCTCGAGCCCGAAGAGCGCGAGCGCCTCGCGGCGCTCATCCGCGAGCGGGCGATCGCCTGGTCGGTCGCGTGGGCGGACCGCGAGGAGATCGACGCCATCAACATCCTGCAGGCCACCTTCCTCGCCATGCGCCGCGCGCTGCTCGGCCTGCGAGTGTGTCCGGACGCAATCCAGTTCGACGGCAACCGCTGTCCCTCGCTGGCGGGGCTGCTGCCCGAGTGCCCGGCGCTCGCCGTGGTCGAGGGCGATGCGCGCGTGCCGCAGATCAGCGCCGCTTCGATCCTGGCAAAGACCTTTCGCGACGAGTGGATGCGCCGCTTTCATGATCTTTATCCGAGCTACGGCTTCGCCTCGCACAAGGGCTACGGCACGCCCGAGCATCGCGAAGCGCTCGCGCGCCACGGCATCTGCGAGCTGCATCGGCGCTCGTTCGCGCCGGTACAATGGGCGCAAGGCGCGGGGAGCGACGAGTTGCCAATCCTGGACGACGATGTGCTGCAGGGGGACCTGGAAGATCTGCTGCTGAGCGGAACCGCCTGACGATGCCGGCGTTCGTTCACCTCAGGCTCCACACCGAGTATTCGCTGGTCGACGGCATCGTGCGCGTGCCGGAGCTGATGGACGCCGTTGCCGAAGCCGGCATGGCGGCCGTCGCGCTCACTGACGCCTGCAACCTGTTCGCGATGGTGAAGTTCTACCGCGCGGCGCAGGCCAAAGGCGTCAAGCCGCTCATCGGCGTGGACATCCTGCTGCGCGAGGCGGGTGAGCGCGCCGAGCCCTCGCGCCTTACGCTCCTGTGCCAGAACCTCGAGGGATATCGCAACCTCACTCGCCTGCTGAGCCGTGCGTACCTGGAGGGCCAGCGCAAGGGCGAGCCGCTCTTCGAGCGCGGATGGCTCACGCCGGAGACGACGCGCGGCCTGCTCGCACTCTCCGGGGCACAGGCGGGCGACGTCGGTCGCGCGCTGGCCAGCCGCAAGAGCGACGAGGCGCGGCGCGCACTCGAGCACTGGCTTGCGCTGTTCGGCAACCGCTACTACATCGAGCTGCAGCGCATCGGGCGTCCCGGGGAAGAGGACTACATCGGCGCGGCGCTCGAGCTCGTGGCGCAGTATCCCGTTCCGCTGGTCGCAACCAACGACGTGCGTTTCACGCGGCGCGAGGACTTCGAGTCGCACGAGGCGCGCGTGTGCATCCACGAGGGCAGGCTCCTCACCGATGCGACCCGCGAGCGCCGTTACACCGAGCAGCAGTACCTGCGCACGCCGCTGGAAATGGCGCAGCTCTTCGAGGATCTGCCGGAGGCACTCGAGAACTCGGTCGAGATCGCGCGCCGCTGCAGCCTCGAGCTCAGGCTGGGCGAATCGAAACTGCCGGAGTATCCGGTTCCGGCGGGCTTCACGATGGACGAGTACGCGCGGGCGCAGGCGCGCGAGGGGCTGGATGCGCGGCTCGCCGCGCGCAGTGCCCTGCCGCACGGCCCCGCGGCGGCGCGCGAGGTGTATGAGCGGCGCCTCGCGACCGAGCTCGACGTGATCTGCAAGATGGGCTTCGCGGGCTACTTCCTCATCGTCGCGGATTTCATCCGCTGGGCGCGCGACAACCGCATCCCGGTGGGCCCGGGCCGCGGGTCGGGCGCCGGCTCTCTGGTTGCCTGGTGCCTCGGGATCACCGATCTGGATCCGCTGGAGCACGACCTGCTGTTCGAGCGCTTCCTCAATCCCGAGCGCGTGTCGATGCCGGATTTCGACGTCGACTTCTGCATGGAGGGGCGCGACCGCGTCATCGCCTACGTCGCCGACAAGTACGGGCGCGAGCGCGTGTCGCAGATCATCACCTACGGCACGCTCGCCGCGAAGGCGGTGGTGCGCGACTGCGGTCGCGTGCTGGGCATGTCGTACGGCTACGTCGACCGCATCGCCAAGCTGATTCCGTTCGAGCTGGGGATCACGCTCGACAAGGCGCTCGAGGACGAACCCGAGCTCAAGCGCCTGTACGAGGCCGAGGACGAGGTGCGCGGCCTCATCGACCTGGCGCGCTCGCTCGAGGGCCTCACGCGCAACGCGGGCACGCATGCGGGCGGCGTGGTGATCGCGCCGTCGGTGCTCACCGACTTCGCGCCGCTGTACTGCGAGGAGGGCTCGACCAGCGTCGTCACGCAGTTCGACAAGGACGATGTCGAGGCCGCGGGCCTGGTCAAGTTCGACTTCCTCGGCCTGCGCACGCTCACGATCATCGACTGGGCGCTGGAGATCATCAACGCCGCTCGCGCCGCGCGCGGCGAGCAGGCGATCGACATCACGCGCATCCCGATGGACGATCCGGCCACCTACGCGCTGCTCAAGCGCTGCCAGGTCAATGCCGTGTTCCAGCTCGAATCGCGGGGCATGAAGGATCTCATCCGCCGCCTGCAGCCGGATCGCTTCGAGGACATCGTCGCGCTGGTGGCGCTGTTCCGCCCGGGCCCGCTGCAATCCGGGATGGTCGACGATTTCATCGCCCGCAAGCACCAGCCCAGGGGCACGCCGATCGACTACCTGCATCCCAAGCTCCAGCCGGTCCTGGAAGGGACCTACGGCGTGATCCTGTACCAGGAGCAGGTGATGCAGATCGCGCAGGTGCTGGCCGGCTACACGCTCGGCGGCGCCGACCTGCTGCGTCGCGCGATGGGCAAGAAGAAGCCCGAAGAGATGGCCAAGCAGCGTTCGGTGTTCATCGAAGGCGCCGTGCAGCGCGCAGTGCCCGAACCGCAGGCGCGGCACATCTTCGATCTCATGGAGAAGTTCGCCGGCTACGGCTTCAACAAGAGCCACTCCGCGGCGTACGCACTGCTGTCGTATCAGACGGCCTGGCTCAAGGCTCACTACCCGGCTGCCTTCATGGCTGCGGTGCTGTCATCGGACATGGATCGCACCGACAAAGTCGAAACGCTCATCTACGAGTGCGCGGAAATGGGCCTGGCACTGGAGAATCCGGACGTGAACGCGAGCGCGTTCGCCTTCACGGTGAGCGGCGAGCGCACCATCCGCTACGGCCTCGGCGCGGTGAAGGGCGTGGGCCGCGCGGCGGTCGAAGCCATCATTGCCGAGCGCGAGGCGCACGGGCCCTTCACCAGCATCGAGGACTTGTGCCGCCGGCTCGACCTGAACCGCGTCAACAAGCGCGTGCTCGAGGCGCTGATCAAGTCGGGAAGCCTCGATGGCCTGCGCGTGAACCGGCATACACTGATGACGCGGCTGCCCACCGCGATGCAGCTCGGTGAGCAGAACACGCGCGCGCTCACTGCGGGCCAGGACGACCTGTTCGGCCTCGCGCCGGCAGCGCCTGCCGCCGCCGAGCAGCGCGTCGAGGTTGCGCTGTTGCCGGAATGGCCGGAGGCCGTGCGGCTCGCCGGAGAGCGCGAGACGCTCGGGCTCTATCTCACCGGACACCCCGTCGCGCAATACGAGAACGAGCTCAAGCTCCTGACGCACGGGCGCCTCGCGGATCTCACCAGCGGCAGGCCCACGCCGCAGCCGGCGGCGAATGGCGAGGGACGCAGCTGGCAACCGGGGCGCAGCGTCACGATCGGCGGCCTGGTGCTCGAGGTGCGCAAGCGCGCGAATCGCACCACGCTCCTGATCGACGATCGCAGCGGTCGCATCGAAGTGATGCTCTACGACGAAGTGTTCCAGCAGCATCGCGACATCATCGAAAAGGACGCGGTGCTCCTGGTCGAAGGGCAGCTGCGCTTCGACGAGTTCATCGAGGGCTGGCGTCTGAACGCGCGGCGGCTCATGAGCATCGAGCAGGCACGCTCGCAGAACGCGCGCCGCATCGTGATCCATTGGCCCGCTCGCGGCGAGGGCGCGCAGCTCATCGAGCGCCTGGCGCGCATCCTCGCGCCATTTCGCGGCGGCGCCTGCGCCATCGCGCTCAAGTACCGCACTGCCGGCGCCGGCGGGGTCATCCTGCTGGGGGAGGAGTGGCAGGTGCGCCCGGCCGCCGAGCTGATCGAGCAACTCGAAGCGTTCGCCGGCGCCGATGCGATCCGCGTCCTGTACGGTCCCAAGGCTGCGCCCGCCACGACCGGCGCCGGTGCCGATCGCGTTTCGGGTTGATCGCACGGGCGTTTGCGATAGCATGCGCGCTCCATGGACCTGAATTTCCTCGATTTCGAACAACCGATCGCCGAGCTCGAGGCGAAGATCGACGAGCTCAAGTTCCTGGGCTCGGACACCGAGATCAACATCGGTGAGGAGATCGCGCGCCTGAAGGCGAAGAGCCGCGCGCTCACCACCAGCATCTTCGCGAGCCTCACGCCGTGGCAGGTGACGCAGATCGCGCGCCATCCGCAGCGGCCGTACGCCATGGACTACGTGCCGCAGGTGTTCACCGACTTCCAGGAGCTGCATGGCGATCGCATGTACGGCGACGATCTCGCCATCGTCGGCGGTCCGGCGCGGCTCGATGGCCGCCCGGTGATGCTGATCGGACATCAGAAGGGCCGCGACACCAAGGAACGCGTGCGCCGCAACTACGGCATGCCCAAACCGGAGGGGTATCGCAAGGCGCTGCGTCTCATGAAGACGGCCGAACGCTTCCAGCTGCCGCTGATCACTCTCATCGACACGCCGGGCGCCTACCCGGGCGTGACTTCCGAGGAACGCGGCCAGAGCGAGGCGATCGCGCGCAACCTGTTCGAGATGAGCACGCTGCGGCTGCCGATCGTGAGCGCCGTGATCGGGGAGGGCGGCTCGGGCGGGGCGCTGGCGATCGGCGTGTGCGACCGCCTGCTCATGCTCCAGTACAGCATCTACTCCGTGATTTCTCCGGAAGGCTGCGCCTCGATCCTGTGGAAGAGCTCGGACAAGAAAGAGCTCGCCGCCGAGGCCATGGGCCTCACCGCCGATCGCCTGCACAAGCTCGGACTCGTGGACGAGGTGATCCGCGAGCCGCTGGGCGGCGCGCACCGTGATCCGGGCGCGGCCGCGGAAACGCTCAAGGCGGCGCTCGCGCGCCACCTGAAGGAGCTGGAGGCCGTGCCGACCGACGAGCTGCTCAGAACGCGCACCGAACGGTTGAATTCCTTCGGTGTGTTCGCCGGCGGATCCTGACAGGTACCGGACATTGCAATATTGCAATTCTCCGGTGCTGCGCCTCCGCAGAATTGCAATACTGCAATGTCCGGTACCTGCGTGACACATGTTTTCACCGCGAGATCTGGCGGCAACGCTGGCGCAGCTGATGCCTGCGCAGGCCGCGGCGCGCTATTGCGTCGCCTTCAGCGGCGGCGCTGATTCGACCGCGTTGCTGCACGCACTCGCGCAGCTGCGCGGCGAGGCGCTGCGCGTGCGCGCGCTGCACGTCAACCACCACCTGCAGCCGAACGCGGATCAGTGGGCCACGCACGCGGCGAGCGTCGCCGCTCGGCTCGACGTGCCCCTGCAGGTGCTGGACGTGCGCATCGCGGCCCGCAAAGGCGAGTCTCCGGAAGCGGCGGCGCGCGTGCGACGCTACGACCTGATCGCCGACGCACTGCAACCCGACGAGTTGCTGCTCACCGCGCATCATCGCGACGACCAGCTCGAGACGTTCCTGCTGCAGTTGATCCGCGGCGCGGGCGTCGCCGGCCTCGCGGCGATGCCCGCGAAGGCGCGGTTCGGACGCAGCTGGCATCTGCGTCCGCTCCTGGACGTCACGCGCGCGGCCCTCGTGGACTACGTGCGTCGCACCGGCCTGGAGTGGATCGAGGATACGAGCAACGCCGACACCCGCTTCGACCGCAATTTCCTGCGCGTGCAGGTGTTGCCGGCGTTGCGCGAGCGCTGGCCCGGGATTGCGGCCAACGTCGCCCGCAGCGCGGCTCACATGGCCGAGGCACGCGAGCTGCTCGACGAGATCGCGAGCAGCGACCTGGCCGATTCGCGTGCGGGGACCACACTGCAATGCGCCGCGCTGCGTGCGCTCGACAGCGCCCATCAGCGCAACGCTCTGCGCTACTGGCTGCGCGAGCTCGGCTTCACGCTGCCTTCCGCGGCGCGGCTGGAAGAGATTGCAGTCGGTGTGCTGCACGCGCGGCCGGATGCCTCGCCCGTCGTGCGTTGGCCGGCCGCCGAGGTACGCCGCTATCGTGATCGCCTGTACGCGCTGGCGCCTTTGCCGCCTGCGCCCCGAAACGGCATCACGTGGGATTGGAAGCAGAATCCGCGCCTGGAGCTCGCGCCCGGTTTGGGCCTCCTCAAGCTGGGTCGCAGCGGCGGGGGCCTGCGGGTACGCGAGCTGCCGTGTCCGCTGCGCATCGAGTGGCGCAGCCCGGGTGCGAAGCTCAGGCCCCAGCCGGACCGGCCGGCCCGCACGCTGCGTTATCTCTTCCAGGAAAGTGGCGTGGTGCCCTGGATGCGGTCACGCGTTCCGATCCTCGTGTCCGGCCAGCGCCTGATCGCGGTGGCCGGCCTGGGAGTGGACGTGGAGTTTCATCCCGCCGGCTCCCAGACCGACCTGCGCCTGCAGTGGAGCGGTCACCCGCAGATGTTCTGATCGGCCGGTGCGCGCCGCTCAGTTGAGCCGGCAGCCGTCACCGATGAAGGTCCCGTCCCCGCCCGTCGGATTGATCCAGCTGCCGCTGAGCTGGCCCGTCGTCGTGTTGGCGATTCCGTTGGCGGTGGCGCCGTTGGCGACCGTGATCGTGAGCGTGCTGCCATTGAGCGTGCCCGTGAGATTGAGCTGCTCGTCGTCGAGCACGCTGTACCCCACGCCCGTGACCTGGCCGTTCGCGTCCACGTCGAAGGTGAAGAGGCCCGCGTCGTCGCCGGCGTACGCGCCGGTGAAGCGGTAGAGCGCGTTTGCCGTGCCGCCCATGCGCGTTCCCGTGAACGCGCCGTCGTCGGTGCCGCTGGCCCAGGTGCCGGTCACCTCGTTGGGCGAAGAGAACCGACCGCTGAACGTGCCGCTGCCGGCGTTGCCGACCAGGAACGAGGCATTCTGGTCCGCGCTGATGCCCGTGGTGCCGAGAATGCTCGCGAACTCGTCCTCCACCGTGCTGTACACCAGCCCCAGGATGTTGTTGTTCGAGGCCAGCACCAGCATGCCGAAGACGCCCCGATCGTCGCCGGTGTAAGTGCCGCGGAACGCGCCGGCGCGCGTGCAGCGCAGCGTGCGCTCGAAGTGCGCGCGCGCGGCGGCGGCGTCGGGCAGCAAGTGCGTGCCCCCGTCCGCGCTCTGGGCGTCGGCAATGATCGTGGCGAGGGCGCCGGGCAGGTCGGCAGTGGCGAAGTCCACCTGTGTCCACTGCGCGGCACGCGCGCGCACGTTGTCCGAGATCACGATCCCGTCGGTCGGGTCCGCGTTGGCATCCAGCATCATCAGGAAACGGATGCGGTTCTGGACACCGGCGTCGGTAATGGAGCCGTT
>DASTQG010000226.1:0-8945 GCA_035761885.1 Steroidobacteraceae bacterium
GACAGCCTGGACGGCGACCCGCTCACCCACCTGCGCTACAGCGAGAGCGCTCACGCGCATGCGGCCCTGCGCCTGGCGGATATCGCCAACCGGACCGCGCAGGGGCGGCTGCTCGCCATGGGCGGTGGGGGCTATAACCGCCGCAATCTCGCGCGCGCCTGGACCCGGGTGGTCCGCTCATTGGTCGAAGCTCCCTAGCCGCGTCAGCTACAATGTGCGTCCCTGCCCGCGGAGACGCCATGCTGAGTTCCACCGTAACCCTCGCCGACTTCGACCCTGAACTGAAGGGCGCCCTCGACGGCGAACTGCGCCGCCAGGAAGAGCACATCGAGCTCATCGCTTCCGAGAACTACGTGAGCACGCGCGTGCTGGAAGCGCAGGGCTCGGTTCTCACCAACAAGTACGCCGAAGGCTATCCGGGCAAGCGCTACTACGGCGGTTGCGAGTACGTCGACGTGGCCGAGCAACTCGCGATCGATCGCGCGAAAAAACTGTTCGGCGCGGCGTACGCTAACGTGCAGCCGCACTCGGGATCGCAGGCGAATGCGGCCGTGTACTTCGCGCTCATGGCGCCCGGCGACACCATGCTCGGCATGAGCCTCGATCACGGCGGGCACCTGACGCACGGCGCGAAGGTGAATATCTCGGGCAAGGTGTTCAAGGCGGTGCAGTACGGCATCGACCCGGAGACCGGCCTCATCGACTACGAGCAGGTCGAGCGCCTCGCGCGCGAACACAAGCCGAAGCTCATCGTCGCGGGATTCTCCGCGTACTCGCGCGTCATCGACTGGCAGCGCTTTCGCCAGATCGCCGATGCGGTCGGTGCGTATTTCATGGTGGACATGGCGCACGTCGCAGGCCTGTGCGCGGTGGGCGTGTACCCGAACCCGGTCGCGATCGCCGACGTTACCACGACCACCACGCACAAGACCCTGCGCGGCCCGCGCGGCGGGCTCATCCTGGCGCGACCGAACGATGAGCTGGCGAAGAAATTCAACTCGCTGGTGTTCCCGGGAATGCAGGGCGGGCCGCTCATGCACGTGATCGCGGCCAAGGCGGTGGCGTTTCTCGAGGCGTTGCAGCCGGAGTTCGCGACCTACCAGCGCCAGGTGGTGACGAACGCTCGCGCCATGTGTCGCGTGCTGATCGAGCGCGGCATCAACATCGTGTCCGGCGGCACCGACAATCATCTGTTTCTGGTCGACCTCGTGAGCCGCAACATCACCGGCAAGGACGCGGACGCGGCGCTGGGCCGGGCCAACATCACTGTGAACAAGAACGCCGTGCCGAACGACCCGCGTCCGCCCATGGTCACGAGCGGACTGCGCATGGGGACGCCGGCGCTGACGACGCGCGGCTTCAAGGAGCGCGAGGCAGAGCAGCTCAGCCACTGGATCGCCGATGTGCTCGACGCCATGAACGACGAGGCGGTGACCGCGCGCGTGAAGCGCGAGGTGCTCGAGCTGTGCCGGCGTTTCCCGGTGTACGGACCCGGAGCGCGCTGAAAGCGCGCGGGCGCGCATGCACTGCCCGTTCTGCGAGCACGTCGAGACCAAGGTCATCGACTCGCGCCTGGCGGGCGAGGGCAGCCAGATCCGGCGGCGCCGCGAGTGCCTGAAGTGCGGCGAGCGATTCACCACGTTCGAAACGGCCGAGCTGGTGATGCCGGCGGTAGTGAAGAGCGATCGCAGCCGCGAGCCTTTCGACGAGCACAAGCTGCGCTCGGGGATCCTCAAGGCGCTGGAGAAGCGGCCGGTGAGCAGCGAAGCGGTGGACGAGGCCGTGTCGCGCATCTGTCACAAGCTGCGCTCGACGGGTGAACGCGAGGTGCCGGCGCGCCAGGTGGGCGAGCTCGTCATGGAAGAGCTGCACCACCTCGACGAGGTGGCCTACGTGCGCTTCGCATCCGTCTATCGCAGCTTCCAGGACGTCGAGGCGTTTCGCGAGGAAATCGAGCGCATGCGTCGGCGGCGGCGGCGCGAGGCGAGCGCGGACCAGCTGCCGCTGCTGCCGGGCGACAAGTCGGAAACGAAGTAGCGCATTCGCGGAAGCAACCAGTGGCATTCTCCGCAGCCGATCGAAGGCACATGGCGCGAGCGCTCGAGCTCGCCGCGCTCGGCCTGAACACCACCGATCCGAATCCGCGCGTCGGCGCGGTGGTCGCGCGTGGCGAGGAAGTCATCGGCGAAGGATGGCATCAGCGCGCGGGCGAACCGCATGCGGAAGTGTTCGCCTTGCGCGCTGCGGGCGAACGCGCGCGCGGCGCCACGCTGTACGTGACGCTGGAGCCTTGCAGCCATCAGGGACGCACGCCGCCGTGCGCCGATGCGGTAGTAGCCGCGGGCGTGGCCCGCGTGGTCATGGCGATGGCCGATCCCAACCCCCGGGTCAACGGAGGCGGCAACGCGAAGCTGCGTGCCGCTGGCATTGCGCTCGAGAGCGGGCTGCTGGAAGAGGAGGCGCGCGAGCTCAACCCGGGATTCGTGCAGCGCATGAGCCGAGGCCGGCCTTGGGTGCGCCTGAAGCTCGGCACGAGCCTGGACGGACGCATCGCGCTGCCGTCGGGCGAGAGCCAATGGATCACCGGCGAGGAGTCGCGAGCCGACGTGCAACGCTGGCGAGCACGCAGTTCAGCCATCCTCACGAGCCACGCGACGGTGCTGCGCGACGATCCGCGCCTCGACGTGCGGCTCGAGGGTGCCAGCCGTCAGCCGCTGCGCGTGATCCTGGACGGCAATCTGGAAACGCCGGCTGTGGCGCGCATTCTCGACAAGCCGGGCGACGTGCTGATCTTCACATCCGCGCACGGCTCGCTCTCGCGCGAGGCGCTCGAATCGAGGGGTGCGCGCGTGGCGAGCATCGGGCGCTCGGCAACCGGTGGCGTGGACCTGCGCGGCGTGCTCGAGCAGCTCGCGCGCGAAGAGATGAACGAGGTGTGGATCGAGTGCGGAGCGCGGCTGGCGGGTGCGTTCGTGAGCGAAGGGCTCGTGGACGAGCTCATCGTCTACCAGGCGCCGGCCCTGCTCGGGAGCGAGGCGGTCGGCATGTTCCACCTGCCGGCCCCGGTCGCCCTCGCGCAGGCGCCACGGTGGCGTTTCACCGACGTGCGGCGCATCGGCGAGGATCTGCGCATCGTCGCCCGGCCCCGGGAGCAGAATCAGTAGCATGTTCACCGGAATCGTCACGGGCCTGGGACGCATCGCGGGGCGCGAAGAGCGCGGCGCGGACTTGACGCTCACCATCGCGGCCGAGGGTGTCGACCTCGGCGGCGCACGCATCGGCGACAGCATCGCGGTGAGCGGTGTCTGCCTCACCATCACGCAACTCGAAGGACAGCGTTTTCGTGCGGACGTGTCGCGCGAGACGCTCGACCATACGACACTCGGGAGCCTGCGGCAGGGCAGCGCGGTGAACCTGGAGCCGGCGCTGAAACTCGGCGATGCGCTCGGAGGCCATCTCGTGTCCGGTCACGTCGATGGCCTCGCGACGCTCATCGCGCGCCATCCCGACGCGCGCTCCGAGCGCTACGAGTTCGCGGTGCCGGCAGAGCTGGCGCGCTACATCGCGCGCAAGGGCTCGGTGTGCCTGGATGGAGTGAGCCTGACGGTCAACGAAGTGTCCGGTACGCACTTCGGTGTGAACCTGATTCCGCACACACAGCTGGTGACGACGCTCGGCCACATCGCGCCGGGCGCGCGCGTGAACCTGGAGGTCGATATGATTGCGCGCTACATCGAACGCATGATCGGGGAACAGCCAGCCAAATGAACAAGACCCGATGAACACGATCGACGAAATCCTCGCCGAGCTGCGCGCCGGCCGCATGGTCGTCATCATGGACGACGAGGACCGCGAGAACGAAGGCGACCTGATCATGGCGGCCGAGGCGGTGACGCCCGAGGCCATCGGTTTCATCGTGCGCCATTCGAGCGGCATCATCTGCCAGCCCATGCTGCACGAGCGCCTCGAGCAGCTGCGCCTGCCGCCGATGGTCCCGGACAACACCGAGTCGCATCGCACCGCGTTCACGATCTCCGTCGACTATCGGCACGGCACCACGACGGGCATCTCTGCGCACGACCGTGCGCGCACCATTCGGGCACTCGCCGATCCGGATTCCCAGCCCCACGACTTCGCGCGGCCCGGTCACATCTTCCCGCTGCGCTACACGCACGGCGGCGTGCTGATTCGCGCCGGGCACACCGAGGCCACGATCGATCTCGTGCGGCTCGCGGGTTTCAGGACGCTGTCGGGCGTGCTGTGCGAGGTCGTCAACGACGACGGCACGATGAAGCGCGGCGCGGCGCTGCACGAGTTCGCACGCGCGCATGGGCTCAAGATCGGCACGATCGAGGACCTGATCCGCTACCGGCTGCGCACCGAGCGTTCGGTGGAGCGCGTGAGCGAGCAGCCGGTGCAGACGGAGTTCGGGGAGTTTCGCCTGCACTGCTACCAGGATCACGTGAACCGCGACGTGCACCTCGCGCTGGTGCGCGGGGAGGTCGCCGGAAGCGCGGTACCGCTGGTGCGCGTGCACGTGACCGACACGCTGCGCGATCTGATCGGCGTGCACAGCGACCGGGGCCGCCCGCTGGCAGATGCCCTGCGCCGCATCGCTGCCGAGCCGAGCGGCGTGGTCGTGATCCTGCGCCAGGCCGAAGGCCCGCGCGAGCTGCTCGATGCGCTGAAATCCCTGGAGACGCCGCGCGTGCGCAGCGCGAGCGAGGAGCGCCAGGTGCTGCGCACCTACGGCATCGGCGCGCAGATCCTGCGGGACCTCGGCGTCACGCGCATGCGCGTACTGAGCGCGCCCAAACAGATGCACGGCATCTCCGCGTTCGGGCTGGAGATCGAGGAATACGTGGACAGCGAGCCCTGAGCGGGTCGGGCGCGCGGCTTGGTATACTGCGCGCACCTGGATCCAGACACCCCTCCATGCAGCCCACTCCCATCGAAGGCGAGCACGCCGTCGGCAACCTGCGCTTCGCCATCGTGGCCGCGCGTTTCAACGATTTCATCGTCGAGAGCCTGATCAAGGGCGCGCTCGAGGTACTGGAGCGACACGGCGCCGGCAAGGGCCAGGTCGATCTGATCCGCGTGCCAGGTGCCTTCGAGCTGCCGATGGTGGCCCGCAAGCTTGCGACGCTGCGCCGGCACGATGCCATCATTGCGCTCGGCGCCGTGATTCGCGGCGACACGCCGCACTTCGACTTCGTCGCCGGCGAATGCGCCAGCGGCCTGGCGCGCATCGCCACGGACACCGGTGTGCCGATCGCGTTCGGGGTGCTCACCACCAACACCGTCGAGCAGGCGATCGAACGTGCCGGCACCGAGGCGGGCAACAAAGGCGGTGAAGCGGCGCTGACGGCGATCGAGCTGGCGAATCTGCTGCGCCAGCTGGAAGGCTGAGGCGATGAACGGCCGACAGCAGATGCGCGCCCTGCATGCGCGCTCGGCAGCCCGACGCCTCGCCATGCAGGCGCTGTACCAGTCGTTGCTCAACGAGCAACCCTGGCAGGATCTGCACCAGCAGTTCATGGCCAGCGACGAGATGGCACGCGCCGATCCCGAGTATTTCCGGGAACTGATCGAACAGACGGCGGGACAACGTCTCGAGCTCGACGAGCTCATCGGCGGGGCCACCGACCGCGAAGTCTCGCGTCTGGACCCCATCGAGCACGCGATCCTGCTGCTCGGCACCTACGAGCTGCGCTCGCGCCTCGACGTGCCCTTCAAGGTCGCGATCAGCGAAGGCGTGGACCTCGCACGCAAGTTCGGTGCGGCGGACGGCCACAAGTTCGTGAACGCGGTGCTCGATCAGCTGGCCGGTCGCCTGCGTCCAGCCGAGCGGGACACGACGCCGACCTGAGCAGGCCGGGAAAATCCGATGACCGTCCTGGGGGAATTCGAGCTGATCGCGAAGTACTTCGCGGACGCCGCCGGGGGTCGCGGGGATGTCGCGCTCGGAGTGGGTGACGATGCGGCGCTGGTGCGGGTACCGCCCGGCCGCGAGCTCGTGGTCTGTGCCGACACGATCGTCTCGGGCGTGCATTTTCCCGCTGGCACCGAGGCGCGCGCCGTCGGGCATCGCGCACTCGCCATCAATCTCAGCGACCTAGCCGCGATGGGCGCACAGCCCGCATGGTTCACGCTGGCACTCACCTTGCCGCGCAGCGAGGAGGCCTGGGTTCGCGAGTTCGCTCAAGGGCTGCTGGCGCTCGCGCGCGAATTCCAGATTGCACTCGTCGGCGGCGACACCACGTCGGGTCCCTTGTCCGTGACGGTGCAGGCGATGGGATTCTGCGCTCCCGGTGCCGCGCTCCTGCGTTCCGGCGCGCGTACTGGCGACGCGGTGTTCGTGAGCGGAGCGCCGGGCGAGGCCGCCGCGGGCCTGGCTCTCCTGCAACGCACGACCGGAGCGTCATCGGATCGCGATGCGCTCGTCGAACGGTTCCTGTACCCGCACCCGCGAGTCGCGCTCGGACAGGCGCTGGTCGGCGTCGCCTCGGCGGCGATCGATGTGTCCGATGGCACGTTGGCCGACCTGGGCAAGCTGCTCCAGGCGAGCGGTGCCGGCGCGCGCATCGATCCCGAAGCATTGCTGGTGTCGCCGGCACTGCGGCGGATGCAGGATCGTCAATCGGCGCTGCGTTGGGCCGCCAGCGGCGGCGACGACTACGAGCTGTGCTTCACGGTGCCGGAAGCGAAGGTCCCGCTCGCGCGCGAGATCGAATCCGTGTTGATGCTTCCTCTCACGCGGATCGGAACCGTCGAAGCGGAGCGCGGATTGCGTTCCAGCGACGGCGCGCCACTCCCCGCCGCGGGCTTCGATCATTTCGCCGATTGAAACCTACTTCGATTCCCCGCGTGCATCGAGCACGCCTACCAGCGCACGGGCGTCGGCCAGAGGCCGGGTGAGCGAGCACAGGCCCGTACTGTAGTGGCCGCTTTCGGCGTCGCGCGAGGCGAACACCAGGTACTGCGCACCGGTTTCGAACGGATAGCCGCACGCGGCCGAGTTGTCTGCCGTCCGGATCTTCAACTGCGCGCCTGCGGGTCCTTTCCAGCGGCGCGCCACGTCGAGGGTGACTTCGATGGCCGGCGATGCGCCCTCGACGGCTATCTGACGAAGTCCTGTGACCTCTCCCGACAGAATCGCATCGCTCTGGTCCCATGCGCGTTGCACCGCTTCGCGCGGGTCGTCCGGATAGGGCATGCACGAGCATGCCCATGCCGTTGCGGCCCCGAACGCAACTGCGACGGCGACCGTGCCGAGTTCCTTCCAGCGATGAAATGCGCGCATTCGGACTCCCCGGAATTTGAAATGTGCACTCGGTGAAAAGATTACGTGCCCTTAGGCCGGGGCGCCAAACCGCAACCCAGTCGTCATCTTGCACCCGCAGTGCGGCAGCGGGAAGCGATCCGGGAATTGCGTCACAGTCCGCCGGCGGGGAGCCTACTTATTCTGCGCGCCGGCTCACCTAAAGACCCGGTAGCTACCATTCGTAACCTGATCCCCCAGCGCAGTATGCGCGCCGGCTCCTCGGTGCCGGACAAGATCGGCAAGTACGCCATCATCAACGAAGTGGGGCGTGGCAGCACCGGCGTCGTCTACCTGTCGCACGACCCCTATTACGGCCGCGACGTCGCGATCAAGGTCTACAACATGGAGACCGGGGGCGACGAGGAGCGCGCGCGCGTGGCGCGCAAGATGTTCCTGTCCGAGGCCCACATGGTGGGCATGCTCCAGCACCCGAACATCCTGCCCATCTACGACGCGGGCGAGGAAAACGGCCACTGCTACATCGTCACCGAGCATGTGCACGGCGCGCGCACGCTGAACGCGTACTGCCGCCCCGACAACCTGCTGCGCGTCGACGACGTGGTGGAGCTGATGTTCAAGTGCGCCAAGGCGCTGAACTACGCCCACAGCCGCGGCGTGATTCACCGCGACATCAAGCCCTCGAACATCATGCTCACGACCAACAACGACGTGCGCATCATCGATTTCGGCATCGCGCTGGTGCAGGACTCGGACATCTCCAGCATCCAGGGCATCGCGGGCAGCCCTTCGTACATGTCGCCCGAACAGGTGCAGAACGCGGAGATCACCAACAAGTCCGATCTGTATTCGCTCGGCGCCGTGATGTACGAGCTGCTCACGGGCTTCCGGCCGTTTCGCGCCGGCAACCTCTCCAAGCTCCTGCACCAGATCGTGTACGCGACCCCGCCGCCGATCCACACGCTCAGGCCAGACATCCCCGAGGACCTCGAGAACGTCGTCGCCAGCTCATTGCAGAAAGACCCGGAGAAGCGCTATCGCTCCGGCCTGGACTTCGCCGCCGAGCTCACGCGCGTGCACCAGAAGCTGCGCGCCCACTACGCGCGCATCGACAGCCAGCAGCAGTTCGACCTGCTGCGGCGCCTGAAATTCTTCCATGACTTCTCGCATGGGGAGATCTGGGAGGTCCTGCGCGCCAGCACCTGGCAGGACTACACGGATGGTGAAGAAATCGTCAAGGAAGGCGAGATGGACGATCGCTTCTACATCATCGTCAACGGCAAGGTGGTCGTGGAGCGCCACGGCAAGGAACTGGGCCGGCTCGAGAGCGGCGACTGCTTCGGCGAGACCAGCTACGTGCGCGGCGCGAAGCGCACCGCGACCATCAAGGCCGACGGCGACGTGACGGTGATGAAGGTGAGCTCGACGCTGCTCGAGCAGGTGTCGGCCTCCTGCCAGCTGCGCTTCAACAAGGTCTTCCTGCGAAGCCTCATTGGGCGCCTGCAGAACAACGAACGGCCCGAGTCCTAGCCTTGGCTTGAAGACCGGGCGATGGATCGCCCAGTCCCGCCCCGTCTAACTCCTGTTAGCGGCGCTTGCGCCTGCGCGCGAGCGTCATCTCAAGGAGTAGCGCCATGCAGCATCCATTGCGAGTGTCCGTGTA
>DASTQG010000227.1:0-5411 GCA_035761885.1 Steroidobacteraceae bacterium
CGTTCGCGCCGGTGACCATCGGCGCGATCGCGGGGCGCGGCTTCGGCGAGCGCTTCGCTCCGAGCCGCATGTCGCCCCTGCATGCCTGGCATCAGGCGAACGGCGCATTCATCGAGCACTACGGCGAATGGCAGCGGCCTACGGTGTTCTTGCGCAATGGCGAGAGTCGCGGGCAGGCCGTGCGCCGCGAGGCGCGCACGGTGCGCACGGGCGTGGGGCTGTTCGATGCATCCCCGCTCGGCAAGATCGAGATCGTCGGGCCCGATGCGCGCGAATTCCTCGACCGCTTCTACGTCAACAATCTCGCGACGCTGGCGCCGCAGCGCATCCGCTACGGACTGATGCTGCGCGAAAGCGGAGTGATCTATGACGATGGGACCATCGTTGCGCTCTCACCGGAGCGCCTCCTGATCACCACCACGTCGGGCCAGGCGAACGGTGTCGCGGCGTGGCTCGAGGAATGGCGTCAATGCGAGTGGCCGAACCTGCGCGTCTCGGTCGCCCAGGTGACTGATCAGTGGGCGACGCTCACGCTCGCGGGTCCGCGCGCACGCGAAGTGCTCGCGCGCCTGCGACCCGACTGCGACGTGTCCAATGCGGCGTTCGCGCATTTCGGCCTGCGCGTGACCCGCCTGCTCGGGCATCTGGCGCGCATCTGCCGCGTGAGTTTCAGCGGCGAGCTGTCGTACGAGATCAACGTGCCGCCGGATGCCGCGCGCGAAGTGTGGGAGGCGCTGATGCACGAAGGACGTGACGCGCAGATCGCACCCTACGGCATCGACGCGGTGATGCTGCTGCGCGTGGAGAAAGGCTTCCTGCACGTGGGCGCGGATACCGACGGCACCACCATTCCGGACGACGTCGGCTGGGGCAAGGCGGCTGCGGCCAAGAGCCGGGATTACATCGGCAAGCGTTCCCTCGCACTCGCCGAGCATCGCCGCGCGGATCGACTGCAACTGGTGGGCCTCAAAGGCCACGACGTGCCAATTCCGGTCGGCAGTCACCTGCGCCTGGTGGGTGGCAGTGAAGTGACGGACGGATGGGTGACGTCCGCCGGCGTCGGCGCGCTCGATGGCATCCCGGTGGCGCTCGCCATGCTGCGGGGCGGCCGGGCACGCCTCGGCGCGGAGGTCACCGTCCACGATACGGGTCGCCCCATCGCGATGACGCGGGTGACGGATCCGGTCTTCTACGATCCGAGTGGGGAGCGCATGCATGGCTGAGCCATCGCTGCGCATTCTCGCGCCACGCGCGAAGCTGCGGGTCCAGACCTGGAGCATCGCGGCCCTTCAGGATGCGCAGTTGCGCGCGGCATTGCAGGAGCTCGTGGGCGACAGCTGGCCGACGACTGTCGGCGCCACCGCCGGCTCCGGCTCGCGACCGCGAATTCTCTGCCTCGGTCCCACGGAATGGCTCGTCGTTGCGGAGTCGCCCGCCGACGCCTTGCTGCGCGAGGTCGAGCAGGCGGTCCGGGGTTCGTCGTTGAACGTCACCGACCAATCACAGGGCCTGGCGGCGCTGGAGGTGAGTGGCCCACGAGCGCGCGAGCTCATCACCAAAGGCTGCTGCCTCGACCTGCATCCGCGCGCGTTCCCGCTCCACGCCTGCGCGCGCACGCGCCTCGCCCACGTGCCGGTCGTGATCGACGCGGGCACGCATGCGGACAGGCTGACTTGCTACGTTGCGCGCAGTTATCTCGACTACCTGCACCGCTGGCTCATCGACGCAGCGGCGGAATTCCAGGATACGAACGCTTGAGCGACAGTTCCCGATACGTACTCACCCTGTCATGCCCGGACCGCGTCGGCGTGGTCGCCACCGTCACCGCGCACCTGGCCGGCCGCGGCGCCAACGTGCTCGAGGCCCAGCATTTTCGCGATGCGCTCGCGAACCGTTCAGTGATGCGCCTGGTGTTCGAGCCGGCGCCCGCGGATGGCGGCTCGCTCGATTCCATGGCGGCGGGACTCGCGGACGTCGCGGACCGGTTGCAGATGACGTGGGAGCTGCACGACGCAGCGCGACGCACGCGCGTGCTGGTCGCGGTGTCGAAGCAGGGACATTGCCTGAACAGTCTACTGCATCGCTGGAGTGTCGGAACGCTGCCGGTGGAGATCGTCGGCGTGGTCTCGAACCACGAGGAGCAGCGCCGGCTGGTGGAGTGGCACGGGCTGCCGTTCCATCACCTGCCGATGGAACCGCACGGCAAGGAAGCGCAGGAACGTGCGCTGCTGGGACTGTTTCGCGATCTGAATGCCGAGCTCCTCGTGCTCGCCCGTTACATGCAGATCCTCAGCAGCGGCCTGTGCCGTGAGCTGGCGGGCCGCGCCATCAACATTCACCACTCGTTCCTGCCGGGCTTCAAGGGGGCGCGCCCCTATCACCAGGCCTATGCGCGCGGCGTGAAGCTGATCGGCGCGACCGCGCACTACGTCAACGACGACCTCGACGAAGGCCCCATCATCGAGCAGGCGGTGGAGCGCGTGGACCACACGATGTCGCCCGAGCAGCTCACGACGCTCGGCAACGAGATCGAGAGCGTGGTGCTCAATCGCGCGGTGCAGTGGCACGCCGAGCACCGCATCTTCGAGTTCGGCAGCCGCACCGTGATCCTGAAGTAAAAGGGGACATTGTTCTCTTCTGCCGCTCCTGTCAGCGCGCACCCGCTCGCCCGTGCGCCATCGCCGCCGACGCGCGCTCACCGTGTCGCGTTACCCACTCGCGGGCAAGGCGGTCCTTGAGTCGCGAGTCGGGCCACGTCGCGAGCCGGTCGTAATAGCGCCGGTACGTTTCGAAGGCGTGGTCGTTCGCCACGAGATGTGTTTCGAGCGCGAGCCATGCCTGGTCGATGGCGCCCGCCCGGACGTGGCTGTAGATCGCATCCAGCTCCCGGTCGAACGCGCGCCGCTCTGCCTTCTCATCGCGCTCGGCCGTGCGCTCCGGCGCCTCCCACGCATCCACGCCGAGCTCGTCGCGGCGCTCGTACACCATGCCGCCCATGAGACTGAAGATCGCGAACAGCGCGTACAGGCTGAGCATCTGGTCGATGACGTCCCACAGGGGCAGGGTCTCGATGTAGTTGTTCAGGACGGCGATCGCCACGATGACCACGAGCAGCAGGACGTAGTCGCGTCCGAGCCGGAGCATGAAAGTGAACAGCAGCTTCGGGTTCACCGCATCGAGCAGGCGGCCGGTCACGGCGAGCGCCGCGACCGACGCCGGCAGCAGCACCAGGGCGATCATCCGCAGCACGCCCACGGCCACCGGGCCGACCCACTTCTGCAGCCACAGGGTGGCGCCGAAGAACACCAGGACGATCGCGAGCATGCCGAGCGGTCGTTGCTCGCTCGCCGGATTGACCATCTCCAGCGACAGCACGGGCGGTTCGGAGAAGCCGCGCGATACCGCGTCGAAGGTGATGAAACCGTACTTGAACGTCCAGGACCAGAGGATCAACAGCAGCGGCAGGCCGAGCAGGCCGCCGAACGAGGCGAACGTCAGGCCCACGGAGAAAACGACCACCAGCACGAGCGGTACCGGTCTGGCCGGAACAGCGAGGTAACGCAGGTACGGGAGCGGCCAGCGGGACATCGAGGCGGCCTCGGACGGGTGCAGCGTGTTGCGCAGCATACCGTGCGAGCAGCTTTGTCGTGTCGCCCGGCGCACTCATTCGGTATGACATGAATGTCATGTCGCGCAGGGGCTTTATCCCGGCTGCTCCCGTCCCCATCATGCGCACCCAGGAGGTCACCATGATCGAGATTCGCAAGGGTGAGGATCGCGGCCACGCCGACCACGGGTGGCTGAAGACCTGGCACAGCTTTTCGTTCGCCGACTATTTCGATCCCGCGCACGTGGAATTCGGCCCGCTGCGCGTGATCAACGAGGACTACGTGAATCCCGGCAGCGGTTTCGGCATGCATGGGCACCGCGACATGGAGATCATCACCTACATCCTCGCGGGTGCGCTCGAGCATCGCGATTCGATGGGCAACGGCTCGGTGATCCGTCCGGGCAGCGTGCAGCGCATGAGCGCGGGCACGGGCGTGATGCACAGTGAGTTCAACCCGTCCGAGAAGGAGACGGTGCACCTGCTGCAGATCTGGATTCAGCCGTCGAAGCGCGGCGTCACGCCGAGCTACGAGGAAGTGACGTTCTCCGACGCCGACAAGCGCGGTCGGTTGCGCGTGATCGCCTCGCCCGACGGCCGCGAGGGTTCCGTGCGTATCCACCAGGACGCGCAGGTGTTCGCGGGTCTGTTCGACGGCGCGGAGCGCGCGGAACGAACCATCGCGCCCGGCCGGCGCGCCTACGTTCACATGGCGCGCGGTGAGGCCAGCGTCAACGGCAAGCGGCTGCGCGCGGGCGATGGCCTGAAACTCGCCGGCGTGGAGCGCGTCAGCTTCGAGAACGGCGCGAACGCCGAGGTGCTGCTGTTCGACCTGCCGTAGCCGAAAAGGGGACATTCACAATTTTCGGAAAAGGGGACAGTCCCCTTTTCGGGGGCAGTCCCCGCGAAAATGTGAATGTCCCCTTTTTTCAGAAGTTGCGTTGCCAGATCGGCTTGAGGCGCGCGTCGTCATCGAGCCTGCGCACGATCGACGTCAGTTTCGGGCAGTTCGCCGCGAACCACTCGCGCCGCGGCGTCCAGCGCGTCATCACGGTGACGAACACGTCGAGCGCGGACAACTGCCGGCCCAGGAACCACGGCGCGGGTTCGATCGCCCGCTCGACCATGCGCCAGAGGTTCTCGCGGTGCGCGCGGATCGAGGCCTTGAGCTCGCCGGCGGCCTGCGCGCCGTTCACGAACTTCTCCGGCTTGTCGGCGTAGTAGTAGGTCGCGTAGACGTCCGCGACCAGGAAAATCAGCCAGCGCAGGAACTGCGGCCGGGAATCATCGCCCACGGGCGGCGCGAGGCCGGCTTCAGGAGCCTGCTCGGACAGATAGAGGGCGATCGCGGCGCTCTCCGTCATCACGCTGCCATCAGGCAGGACCAGCGTCGGTACCTGGCCCAGCGGGTTGAAGCGCGTGATGCGGGCGTTCGAAGGCCCGAGCTGTTCGAAAGCGTGCTCCTCGCGTTCGTAGGGAACGCGTGCCAGCTCCAGCATCGCCTCCACCAGTACCGAGCCGCAGCCCTTGGAAGTGAACAGCAGATACGGCCGGCGGCCGTCCGGTGTCGTCGCCATGCAAAACGCTCCATTTGGCTCAGTTGCCCCGAGCCGATAGCATGCCGCCTTCCGCCCGTCAGACGCGAGGCCCCACATGCTTGTTCGCCAGATGCTGTTCGTCACCGCGCTGCTGCTGGCTGCCTGCGCGCCCTCGAGCTCGGTCCAGCAGGCGCCGTACGACCTCATCCTGCGTGGCGGGACCGTCTACGACGGGTCCGGACAGCCGGGCGCGGTGCGCGACGTGG
>DASTQG010000228.1:0-8841 GCA_035761885.1 Steroidobacteraceae bacterium
CACGCGATAGCCGCTGACGATCAGGTGATCGGGGAGAAAGCCCAGGACCTCCATCCATTCCGGCGCCAGCCCGATCTCCTCGCGCGTCTCGCGCAACGCCGCGGCGAGCGCGTCGGCGTCCTGGGCCTCGATCCGTCCACCCGGAAAGCTGATCTGCCCCGGGTGACGCTTGAGGTCGGCGGCGCGCTGCGTCAGCAGGACCGACAGCTCCGAGCCGTGATCGACGATCGGGACGAGCACCGCCGCAGTGCGCGGAGTCTGCGGCATGAGGTGTCTGAAACTCGCAGTGAGCTCGGGGGGAAGCCCCGCCAGCCACGGCTCGCCACCCTGCCCCGGTGCCGTTCCCGCCAGCCGTTCGCGCAAGCGCAGTCGCAGATCCGCGGTTTGAAGCAGATGCAGCGAGCGCGCGGGAACCATCAGCCGGAGCTGCCGCCCCCCTTGATGCCGCCCTTGGTGAGCTCCTTGGGATCGAGCAGGCGCGCGAGCTCCTCGGGCTTGAGGTCCGTCATTTTCTGCGCCATCTCGCGGATCGGCTTGCCCTCCGCGTACGCCTTCTTGGCGATGGCCGCGCCCTTCTCGTAACCGATCACCGGGTTCAGGGCCGTCACCAGGATGGGATTGCGGTCGAGCGCTTCGGCGAGACGCGCCGAGTTCACGGTGAAGCCGGCAATGGCGCTATCGGCGAGCTGGCGGGCGGCGACCGCGAGCAGTTCCACGCTCTGGATCAGGTTGTAGGCGACCACTGGCAGCATCACGTTGAGCTGGAAGTTGCCCGACTGCGCCGCAATGGTGATGGTCGCATCGTTGCCGATCACCTGCGCCCCCACCATCATCACCGCTTCCGGAATCACCGGGTTGACCTTGCCGGGCATGATGCTGCTGCCGGGCTGCAGCGCGGGCAGCGCGATCTCGCCCAGGCCCGCGAGCGGACCGCTGTTCATCCAGCGCAGGTCGTTCGAGATCTTCATGAGGCTCGCGGCCAGCACCTTGAGCTGGCCCGACAGCTCGAGCGCCGTATCCTGCGAGCTCAGGGCCTCGAAATAGTTGCGGCTCGCAGTGAACGTGATGCCCGTGAGAGTGGACAGGCGCTTTGCAAAACGAGCGCCGAACTGCGGGTCCGCGTTGATGCCGGTGCCTACCGCGGTGCCGCCCTGCGCCAGCGCGTGCAGGCGTGGCTGCACGCTCTGCAGTCGCCCGATGCTGCTCTCGATCTGCGCCTTCCAGCCGCCCAGTTCCTGCGCGAACGTCACGGGCATCGCATCCATGAGATGCGTGCGGCCGGTCTTGACGACGTCGGCCAGCGAGCTCGCCTTGGAATCCAGAGTCGCCGCGAGGTGGCGCAGCGCGGGCAGCAACTGTGCGTGCACGACCAGGGCGGCGCTCAGGTGCACCGCCGTCGGAATCACGTCGTTGCTCGACTGCCCCATGTTGACATGGTCGTTGGGATGCACCGGCTTGCCGAGGTGCCGGGTGGCGAGGTGCGCGATGACCTCGTTGGCATTCATGTTGGAGCTCGTGCCCGAGCCGGTCTGGAACACGTCGACGGGGAAGTGCGCGTCGTGCTGCCCGCTCGCCACTTCCTGCGCGGCCGCGACGATCGCGTTCATGACGGGCGTTTCCAGCTGGCCGAGCTCGTTGTTCGCCTGCGCCGCGGCGTGCTTGATCAGGCCCAGCGCGCGGATGAAGCTGCGCGGCATGCGCAGCGAGCTGATCTGGAAGTTCCCCGCCGCGCGCTGCGTCTGCGCGCCCCACAAGGCGTCCGCGGGCACCTCCAGCTCGCCCATGCTGTCGCGTTCGACGCGAACCTTGCGGTCTGTCATGAAGGTCGGTTCAGTTGCGGTATGATTTCGCAATCCTACCATCTCTCCCGCGTTTTTCCGGCATGGCACCCTCCGAGTTGAATGCGCTCTCTCCGCTCGACGGCCGATACGCGGGCAAGCTCGCGACGCTGCGCGGCCTGTGCAGCGAGGCCGGCCTGATCCGCCAGCGCGTGCGCGTGCAGGCGCAGTGGTACCTGCATCTCGCCGGCGAGCGCCTGCCGATTCCCGCCTCGATTTCCCAGCCGGTGCGCGACGAACTGTCGCGCCTGGCGAGCGCCGCGGCGCCGGAGGAGGCGACGCGCGTCAAGGAGCTCGAAGCGAGCATCAACCACGACGTGAAGGCGGTCGAGTATTACGTGCGCGAGCGTCTCGAACGGGCCGGCGCCAGCGCCGCCCAGCTCGAGTACGTGCACTTCGCCTGTACCTCCGAGGACATCAACAATCTCTCCTACGCAGCGATGCTGCGCGAGGCACGCGATGCCGTGCTGCTGCCCGCGATGGCATCGCTCATCGGGCGACTGGGAGCGCTGGCACGAGAGCAGGCGGCGACACCCATGCTTGCGCGCACTCACGGCCAACCCGCAACGCCGACCACGGTGGGCAAGGAAGTCGCCAACTTTGCAGCGCGGCTCGCGCGACAGCGCGAGGGCTTCGCCGCGGTGCGCATCGCCGGCAAGTGCAACGGGGCCGTGGGCAATTTCAACGCGCACCTGGCGGCGTTCCCGGACGTGGACTGGCCGGCGCTCGCGCGTCGCTTCGTTGCCGCGCTCGGCCTCGACCCCAACGAGTACACGACGCAGATCGAGCCGCACGACTGGATCGCGGAGTACGCGCACGCGCTCGCGCGCTTCGACACCATCCTGGTCGACCTGTGCCGCGACTTCTGGGGCTACATCTCGCTCGGGTATTTCCGCCAGCGCGCCGTCGCCGGCGAGGTGGGTTCCTCCACCATGCCGCACAAGATCAATCCGATCGACTTCGAGAACGCGGAAGGCAATCTCGGCGTGGCCAATGCGCTGCTGGAGCACTTCGCGGCCAAGCTGCCGGTCTCCCGCTGGCAGCGCGACCTCACCGATTCGACGGTGCTGCGCAACCTGGGCGTGGCGCTCGGCCATGTCGCACTCGCCCTGGCTGCGCTCGAGCGTGCCCTCGGCCGCATCGACGTGGATCGCGAGCGCCTGCTCGCCGACCTGGAAGACGCCTGGGAAGTGCTCGCAGAACCGGTCCAGACCGTGCTGCGGGCGCACGGAGTGCCCAACGGCTACGAGTTGCTCAAGAAATTCAGCCGCGGCCAGCCCGTGAACCGTGAACGGCTGCACGCTTTCATCGCAACGCTCGACCTTCCGCCCCCGGTGCGCCAGGCCCTGCTGCAACTCACCCCCGCCACCTACCTCGGCGCCGCCGAAGCCCTGGCCCGCCAGATCCCCATAACAAAACCTTGACTATTGGGTGTTTCCCTCAACATTGCCGCTCCGCGGCACGATCCGAAACCGCTCGCTCCCACGAAACGTGACGTAGTTGGCAAGGCCGTGCGGGCCCTCTCATTAAGATGAGCCGCCGCGCAGCTCTGGCGGGACCGCGCGGGACACCTGGCTCAGGGGAATAATGAACAGCACGCTCAACATCCTGGACGTGCACGGCATGGGCGAAGCGCCACCGGTTACCGGCGCGTCGAGCTCGCGCAGTGTGCTCACCACCCTCGACGAAGTGCGCGACGCCTGCGTGGCAGTCGCCGCGACCGCACGTCGCAGCCTCACGATCTACACACCCGACCTCGAGCCGCAGCTCTACGACACGCACGCGTTCCTCGAAGTCGTGAAGCGCCTGGTGCTCGGACGCAGCTACGCGCGCGTGCGCGTGCTGATCGCCGAACCGATGCGCACCATCCGCGAAGGCAATCGTTTCCTGGCGATGGGCCGGCGCCTCACCAGCTACATCGACCTGCGCAACGTGCACGCGGACTATCGCAACTGCGCGGCCGCTTACCTGATCGCCGACGACCGCGCGCTGGTATATCGCCTGCAGGCAAGTCGCTGGGACGGCATGGCCGAGATGAACGACACCGCCATCGCGCGCAAGTACCTCGCGGACTTCGACGAAGTGTGGCGCGCCAGCGAGCCCGAACCCGAAGTGCGCATGATGCGCGGCTAGGGAACAGGTACCGGACTTTGCGATATTGCAATTCTCCGGTGCCGCGCCTCCGCAGAATTGCAATATTGCAAAGTCCGGTACCTTGCGCCGCGCGAACCTCAAGCCTGAGCTGACCGTCGCCGCCGTCATCGAGCGGCAGGGACGATTCCTGGTCGTCGAGGAACGCGTCGCGCGACGGCTGGTCTTCAATCAACCCGCCGGACACGTGGAACAGGGCGAAGCACTGATCGATGCCGCCATCCGCGAGGTGCGCGAGGAAACCGCGTGGGGCTTCGAGCCGCAGGCGGTGGTGGGCATCTATCTGTGGAGCCATCCCCAGAGCCAGCGCGCGTATCTGCGCGTCGCCTTCTGCGGCACGGTGAGCGATCACGACCCTTCGCAACCGCTCGATACCGGAATCCTGCGCACTCACTGGTTCACGCGCGCGCAGCTCCTGGGGCATGAACCGCGCCTGCGCACGCCCATGGTCCTGCGCTGCGTCGATGACTTTCTTGCCGGCGCCCGCTTGCCCCTGGACCTGGTGCAACAGGTCCCCCTCGAGGACGTGCGTTCGCGCGCCATATCGGTCTGAGCCCGCGGGCTCGAGCCCGAGCCGAAATCAACCTGGCGCCTATAATGCGCCATGCCTTCGCCCCTCCCCTCGCCCCGCGAAAAGACCCTCGTCGCCCTCTCCGGTGGCGTGGACTCCGCCGTGGCCGCGTTGCTGCTGAAGGAGGCCGGACACAACGTCGAAGCCCTCTTCATGAGCAACTGGGAAGAGGACGAGACCGGCTACTGCACCTCCGCCGAGGACTTCCAGGACGCGCGCCGCGTGTGCGAGGTGCTCGAGGTCCCGCTGCACCGGGTGAGCTTCGCGCGCGAATACCGCGATCGAGTGTTCGAGTATTTCCTGCGCGAGTACGCCGCGGGTCGCACCCCCAATCCCGACGTGCTCTGCAACCGCGAGATCAAGTTCGGCGCCTGCCTGGACTATGCGCGCCGGCTGGGCGCCGATCTGTTCGCCACCGGGCACTACGCGCGCATCGCATCCACGCCTGAAGGCTTGCGTCTGTGCAAGGCAGAGGATGCGGCCAAGGATCAGAGTTATTTCCTGCACGGCATCGACGCCGCCGTGCTGCGCGATGTCGCGTTTCCGCTGGGCGAGTTGGCCAAGAGCGAGGTGCGCGCCCGCGCGCGCAAGGCCGCGCTGCCGGTGTTCGACAAGCGCGACAGCACCGGCATCTGCTTCATCGGCGAGCGGCCGTTCCGCGAGTTCCTGGCGACCTACCTGCCCGCGCGACCGGGCACGATCGAGAGCGCAGACGGCCTCGTGCTGGGCGAGCACCAGGGACTCATGTACTACACGCTCGGGCAGCGGCACGGCCTGGGGATCGGCGGGCGCGCCGACTCGCCCGATGCGGTGTGGTACGTCGCGGGCAAGGACCTCCCTCGCAACGTGCTCGTGGTGGTGCAGGGGCACGATCATCCCGCGTTGCTCTCCGCCGCGCTGCGCACGGAAACGTGCCATTGGCTCGCGCCCGTCGACCGTCGCTTTCGCTGCACGGTGAAGACCCGCTACCGCCAGGCGGATCAGCCGTGCGAAGTTCAGATCGAAGCTGCGTGCGCGCAAGTGAGCTTCGATACGCCGCAGCGGGCGGTGACGCCCGGCCAGTTCGCCGTGTTCTACGATGGTGAGGTCTGTCTCGGCGGCGCCGTGATCGCCTCCACCCTGCCGCTCGGCGGCCACGCCGCGGCCCTCGCGCGCACCGCCTAGAAAACCCGTACCGCGTCGGCCTGGTAGCGCCGCGGCCGCTGCGCGCACCGGCGCGAGCCGATATAATTCGCCTCTTCACGGGCCCGCCCCGGGCCGCTGCGAGGCATCCATGCGCGACAGTTTCAAGACCCGCTCCACGCTGAAGGTCGCGGACCGCGAATACGAGATCTTCAACCTCGCCGCGCTCAAGGGTCACGATCCCGGACGACTGCCGTTCTCCCTGAAGATCCTGCTCGAAAACCTGCTGCGCTTCGAGGACGGGGTCAACGTGACGCGCGCGGACGTCGAGGCGCTGCTCGCGTGGGACGCCAAGGCGCAGCCCGACTACGAGATCTCCTTCACGCCCAGCCGCGTGATCATGCAGGACTTCACCGGCGTGCCGGCGGTGGTCGACCTCGCCGCCATGCGCGAGGCGATGGTGCGGCTCGGCGGCAATCCGGAAGAGATCAACCCGCTCGCCCCCGCGGAGCTCGTGATCGACCACTCGGTGCAGGTGGACGAATACGGCAGCAAGGCCGCGCTCGCGCGCAACAACGCCATCGAATTCGACCGCAACGGCGAACGCTACTCGTTCCTGCGCTGGGGCCAGACGGCGTTCCGCAACTTCAAGGTGGTGCCGCCCAACACCGGCATCGTGCACCAGGTGAACATCGAGCACCTGGCGCGCGTGATCTTCGACGACCCGCAGGGCGGCGTGCGACGCGCGTATCCCGACACGCTCGTGGGCACCGACTCGCACACGACCATGGTCAACGGCCTGGGCGTGCTGGGCTGGGGCGTCGGTGGCATCGAGGCCGAGGCCGCGATGCTCGGCCAGCCCGTCACGATGCTCATTCCCCAGGTGATCGGCTTCAAGCTCATCGGCAGCCTGCAACCCGGTGCCACGGCGACCGATCTCGTGCTCACGGTCACCGAGATGCTGCGCAAGAAGGGCGTGGTCGACAAGTTCGTGGAGTTCTTCGGCGACGGCCTCGCCAACCTGCCGCTCGCCGATCGGGCCACCATCGCCAACATGTCGCCGGAGTTCGGCAGCACCTGCGCGATCTTTCCGATCGACGAGGAGACCGTGCGCTATCTGCAGCTCTCGGGACGCCAGGCCGAGCACATCGAGCTCATCGTCGCGTACGCCAAGGCGCAGGGCATGTGGCGCACCAACGGCCAGCGGCAGGCGGACTATACCGACGTGCTGGAGCTCGACCTCAGGAGCGTCGAGCCGAGTCTCGCCGGTCCGCGCCGCCCACAGGACCGCGTGCCGTTGCGCAGCGCCAAGCAGATCTACCAGGCCAGCATGAAGAAGATGGCCGAGGAGCGCGCGCAGAAGAACCCTTCGGCCAGGGGAGCGGCGACGGTCACCAGCGGCGGCCAGAGCTACGAAGTTCGCGACGGCGCGGTGCTGATCGCTGCCATCACCAGCTGCACCAACACGTCGAATCCCGCGGTGATGCTCGCGGCCGGCCTGCTGGCGCGCAACGCGCGCGCCCGCGGCCTGACCTCGCGGCCGTGGGTGAAGACGAGCCTCGCTCCCGGTTCACGCGTGGTGACCGATTACCTGCAGAAGGCGGGCGTCCTCGACGATCTCGACGCGGTCGGCTTTTTCACCGTCGGCTACGGCTGCACCACCTGCATCGGCAACTCCGGCCCGCTCAAGCCGGAGATTTCCGAAGCGGTGCGGGCAGGCGACGTGGTCGGCTGCTCGGTGCTGTCGGGCAATCGTAATTTCGAAGGACGCGTGCACCCGGAAGTGAAGATGAACTTCCTCGCCTCGCCGCCGCTCGTGGTCGCCTACGCGCTCGCAGGCTCGCTGGACATCGACCTCACCACCGAGCCCCTCGGCACCGGCAAGGACGGCAAGCCGGTTCATCTCAAGGACATCTGGCCGAGCGATCGCGAGGTGCAGGACACGATCCTCAGGTGCGTGGATGCGGCCATGTTCAAGAAGAGCTACGCAAGCGTGTTCGCGGGCGATGAGCACTGGAACGCGATCCGCGTGCCCGAAGGCAAGATCTATGCGTGGGAGTCGAAGTCGACCTACGTGAAGAACCCGCCGTACTTCGACGGGATGAGCATGCAGCCGCGCGCCGTCACCGACATCCGCGGCGCGCACGCGCTCGCGCTGCTCGGCGACTCCGTGACCACCGACCACATCTCGCCGGCCGGGAACATCTCCAAGACGAGCCCGGCGGCGCGCTATCTCATCGAGCAGGGCGTGCAGCCGGTGGATTTCAATTCCTACGGCGCGCGCCGCGGCAACCACGAGGTGATGATGCGCGGCACGTTCGCCAACATCCGCCTGCGCAACCTGCTGGCGCCGGGAACCGAGGGCGGCGTGACGATGCACGTGCCCTCGGGCGAGCAGATGAGCATTTACGACGCGGCCATGCGCTACAAGAAGGACGGCACGCCGCTGATCATCCTGGCCGGCAAGGAATACGGCACCGGGTCATCGCGCGACTGGGCGGCGAAGGGCACGATGCTGCTGGGCGTGAAGGCGGTGATCGCGGAGAGTTTCGAGCGCATCCACCGCTCCAACCTGATCGGCATGGGCCTGCTGCCCCTGCAGTTCAAGGAGGGCGAGAACGCGCAGACACTCGGACTCACCGGCAAGGAAACGTTCGAGATCGCGAACCTTCAGGGCGGTGCGGCACGCACACTCACGGTGGTGGCGACACCGCCGGGCGGCGGCAAGGCGACTCGGTTCGACGTGCGAGTGCGCATCGACACGCCCAAGGAACGCGAGTACTTCCAGCACGGCGGCATCCTGCACTACGTACTGCGTCAGCTCGCCGGCGCCAAGGCCGCCTGAAGAGGTCTGGTACCGGATACTTGCGATAGTTGGCATTCTCGGCGGTGCGCTCCCCCGTGGAATGCCAACTACTGCAAGTATCCGGTACCTGTGCTCGCCGTGCGCGCGCGGTATGAGGACAGCAGCTCGCCCCACCACAGGCCCGTCATGCGTATGAACGCCGCGGGCTGCAGCCCGTGGCGCGCCGGATGATCCCCCCGCAAGGCAGCCCATCCGCTGTGACGCAGGGTGACGCGCGTGCCGCCGTCGATGCGCTCGAAGGCAATGTCGACCTGGGTCTTCTCGGTGGGCGCGAAGTTCGCGTTGCGCCATTC